>JBFMEJ010000008.1:0-14888 GCA_040753275.1 Bacillota bacterium | reverse complement strand
ACCGGGGAAACGCACAGCTACGTAGACTTCGCTTATAGCCTCGGGGCGCTTACCCAACAACACCTGGTGGAAGTAGAAAAGTGTATGGAAAAATTTGGCGTTACCTCTTATAAGTTCTATCGTAATTATCAGGACGATGTAGGGCGCATTTTTGGAGTTCCCGACCCGCTGACGCTTGACTCTGCGGACATGATGGCAATCTTAAAGCGGTTTGCCGCTATTTCCGAAAAACTGTTGCTGTGCGTCCATTGCGAGGACATGGACCTGCAGCGTAGAGTGGCGAAAGAAGTAAAAGCCAGGGGCGCTGAAAATACCCTTAAATATTTTGCGCAAACCAGCCCCGATTACGTCGAAACCGTGTCTTTAATGAGCGCACTCTACTTAAATAACATAGTGGGCGGAAATATGTATGTAGTTCACTTAAGCGCTGGATCAAGCGTGGATTTACTGGAAAAAGAATCTGAATTGACCCGCCGAGGGGTTACGGTGGAGACCTGTCCGCATTACCTTGCCCTTACCGAGGAATCTCCTTGCGGTCTGTTAGCCAAGGTTAACCCGCCGATCCATACCGCTGAAGACGCGGAAAAGCTCTGGGAGGGGATTCGCAAAGGGTTGATCCGGACAGTTGGATCGGATAATTGCCCAAGTAACCTGGCTAAGAAATTCGGCAAGGGCGAAGGCCTGTGGGAGACTCTGCCCGGTTTTCCCGGCGCCGGAATGATTTTGCCCGTTATGATTAGTGAAGGCTATCATCGCCGGGGGCTTCCCCTCGATACGATCGCTGATGTTACCAGCGCGGGTGTAGCAAAAGCTTTTAACCTTTACCCCCAAAAGGGCGCTATCCAGGTGGGGGCCGACGCGGACCTGGCCGTCGTTGACCTTAATTGGGAGCGGGAAGTCAAGCCGGAAGTTTTCGGGGGGAGCGATTATACGGTTTATGATGGGATGAAAATAAAAGGGTGGCCCGTGTACACCGTTAGCCGTGGTGAGATCATTGTGGAAAAAGGTAAGGTGGTTGGTTCCAAGGGTCGTGGCCGGTACTTGCGGCGGAGCGTCTGACCTGCCGGGACAAGCGAGTGAACGGGAAGAATTTTTCTGAAAGAAAAAACAGGCTTAAAGGCGGTACCCTGGTAAGGAGGTACCGTCCCCGTTCATTAGAAAAGGGGGGGTTTTCCGTGAGTAGTTGTCAAAACCTGTTTAAGCCTCTTCAGATCGGTCCGGTAACGATCCGTAACCGCATCGCCAGTTCCGCCCATGTTACCAACTTTGGCGAAGGTGGTTGTCCTACCGAGCGGCACGCCTATTACCTGGCGGAAAAGTCTAAGGGCGGCATCGGCTTGATTATTATGGAAGCCATCCGTGTTCACCCGACTACCCATCCAGGACCCAAGGCGATTGCCGGTTATGATCAGCGGTCACTCCCGGGGCTGAAAATGGTCGCGGAAATGGTTCACCAACATGGCGCAAAGATCTTTTTGCAACTTCTGCACATGGGGCGCCAAACCGTAAGTACGGAAACCTTCCGTCCCTTGTGGGCGCCGTCGGCGCTTCCCTGCCCGACCAAAAAAGAAATTCCCCACGCCATGACGAAAGACGAAATCCGGGAAGTAGTCGAAGGTTTTGCTTACAGCACAAGACTGGCCAGGGAAGCAGGGTTTGACGGAGTAGAAATTCACGGTGCCCACGGTTATCTGATTCAACAATTTATGTCTCCGTTTAGTAATAAGCGTACCGACGAGTATGGGGGAAGCCTGGAAAACCGCCTGCGTTTCGCCCGGGAAGTCATTACCGCCGTACGAAAGGCGGCAGGTAAGGAAATGGCGGTCGGTATCCGCGTAAGCGGGGACGAGTTTTGCGATGGCGGTCTTACCTTAAGCGATATGCAAGAAATAGTTCCGCTTTTGGTCGAGGCCGGCGAATTAGATTTCGTCAACGTTAGCCAATGCAATTACAATGGCTTAAGTTTTGCCACGATGATTCCCGACATGCACTTCCCCCTGGCGCCTTTTGTTTACCTTGCCGCCGGCATTAAACAGGTAATCCCGGATTTATCCGTGTTTACCGTGGCGCGGATCAATGATCCCCTCCTGGCCGACCAGATTATTGAGAATAGCTGGGCCGATGTGGTTTGCATGACCCGGGCCACTCTCTGCGACCCGGAGCTTCCCAATAAAGCCCGGGAAGGCCGGCTGGACGAAATAAGGTACTGCGTTGGATGCAACCAGGGTTGCGTGGGTATGATGCACCGCGGCTTTCCGATTACCTGCCTGCAGAATCCAACTGTGGGAAGGGAAAAAGAACTAGGGATCGGCACTTTACGTCCGGCTTCCAAGCCAAAAAGGGTCTTTGTGGTGGGCGGGGGCCCGGCCGGAATGGAGGCGGCCAGGGTAGCGGCTCTCCGGGGACACCGGGTGGTGCTGATCGAAAAAGGATCCGAATTAGGCGGTCAGTTGCTCGCCGCGGCCAGCGTACCCTGCCGCCAGGAGATCAGCGGAGTCTACAGGTTTTTGAGCCTGGAGCTGAAGAGGTTGGGTGTCGAGGTGCGGCTGGGGACTACAGCAACAGTGGATTACATATTGGCGGAAAAACCGGATGCCGTAGTGATTGCCACCGGTTCTTCCCCTGTGTTGCCGGTATATGAAGGTGAAGGCGGCGTCCAGTTGGCCACCCCCAACGATGTGACACTGGGAAAAGTGGAGGTTGGTCAGCGGATAATTGTCTTCGACGACGACGGGCATTACCGGGCGACCAGTGTGGCCGAGTTCCTTGCTGATCAGGGCAGGGAAGTGCAGATTATTACTCCCCGGTCGGTGGAAGGGTCTGATATCGTCCAGATCAGCTGGATTACCCAGCACCAGCGACTGCGTAACCTGGGGGTGAGGATCGCTACCGGAACCTTAATTCGGGCTATTAACGGCACAACAGTGATTCTCGAAGACGCCTATTCCGGTGAACAGTGGGAAGTTTCAGGTGTGGATACCATCGTGGTGGCGGGACTCCGCCAGGCCAACGATGAACTTTATCATGTGCTTAAGAAGCAGGGGATCGAGGTATATGCAGTTGGAGATTGCGTAGCGCCCAGATCTGCCCTGGAGGCTATTCGAGAGGGGCACCTGGCAGGGCGCCAAATCTAAGCGGAGTTTTCCTAAAAAAATGGCGGTGAGTTAATTTGCAGGTACAGGTTACTTTGACCGTTACGGAAGGAAAACGCCTGATTGCAAAAGGTGTGGCGGCTTTACCGGAGGTACAAGTTGCCCTGGAAAAAGGTAAGATCCTCTTTAAGGGCGGCACAACCGTATCCGCGGTAGCGGAGGAAATAGCCGGTGTTGCACTGAAAATATCCGGCCGGATCAGCCCACGGGGAACCAGAACAAGCGGGGCCGATATTGTTGGGAAGCACTGCCTGCTTCTCAATAATGGCACGTGGGAATATGTTGATGACCATTTGAAAGAAGTAGTTGTGCAACTAGGGCCCAAAGACGTGGTTGTAATCGGAGCCAACGCTTTAGACGCCCATGGGGGAGCTGCGATGATGATCGGTGCTCCCCTGGGAGGCGCTCCCGGGGAGGTTATCGCCGGCATTCTCTCGGGAGGCGCCCAGGTGGTAATTCCGGTCGGTTTGGAGAAGTTAATTCCCGGCAGCGTTTACGACGCTATCAGGGCGGCTGGGCGTACCCGTACGGAAAAAGCCATGGGGATGGCGGTAGGTTTGGTACCCCTGACGGGGCGGATTGTTACGGAAAGTATTGCCCTTTCTCTGTTGTACGATGTGCGCTGTACAGTTATCGGCAAGGGTGGCATCTTTGGGGCCGAGGGGGCTACGACAATGATTGTCGGAGGACCAGCCGCCGAAGTGGAAAAAGCTTTTGCCCTGGTCCAGGCCATCAAGGGTGCAGATGCCCCTGGCTTGGCCGAAAGCTTTCCCGAATGCGCGCCTGGTCATCGAACTTGTCGAAACCACGTCGGGTGCATGTACCGGAGGAAACATTTTTAGGTTACCTTTTCAATTCGAGGGCATCGTACAGAAATACGGGAGGCAAACAAGAAATGAATAGAAAGAAGCTAATTGTTTTACTTGCGCACTGCCTCTTAAACCAGAATGCCCGTGTCCTGGGAGGTCTTTGTGTGAAACCCTGGAATCAGATTAGTGAATTCGTTGTCCAGACCAATCTGGAAAGATTGCCGGCAGCTGTGATCGACCAGGCGAAGCTGGTGTTAATGGATACCCTGGGAGCAATGCTGGCGGGTAGCAAGGTTGATCCGGTACCAAACCTGGTGTTACGGAGCAAAAAAGGTACGGCAACCATTGCCGGTCATTCTGGGTCGGTTGATCCTTTCTGGGCGGCCCTGGTTAACGGCACCTCCGCAGTGGCCCTGGAAATGGATGAAGGGAACCAGTTTGCCAAGGGGCATCCCGCCGCCCACGTCATTCCGGCGGCCCTGGCGTGGGCGGAGCAGGAAGGGGCGAGCGGGCGCCAGGTGCTGGAAAGCCTGGTGGTTGGTTATGAAGTGGCTGCCCGGGTTGGCGCCGGCACTTCCTTGCGCCCGGAGGTGCATCCTCACGGGACCTGGGGAACGATCGGTGCAGCGGTAGCGGTGGCTAAACTGCGGGGTTTTTCAGCTTCCCAGGTGCGCCAGGCCATCCAGTTAGGGGGTTTGCTCTCCCTGGCCACCGCTTGGAAAACGGCGTTAGAAGGGGCGAGCGTTCGAAACATCTATACAGGCTTGAGTAACCACCTTGGTTTACTGTCTACAGAATTTGTCCTGGCAGGGTTTCAAGGTAGCGAGGCGGGTCTGGAAACGGTGTTTGGGCAGATAATATCTACTGGTTTCTGTGCGGATACGCTTACCCGTGATTTAGGGAATATCTATCAGATTAATAACAATTATTTTAAGTTGTATTCCTGCTGCCGTTATAATCATGCGGCTTTAGACGCCCTGGAGGAAATCCTGGCGGCGCATCCGGTTACTTTTGAACAAGTGGATGCTGTAGAAGTAGAAACCTATAATTTGGCTGCCCAGTTGGCTAACCAGCAACCAGGGAATGTGTTAGCGGCAAAATTTTCGATACCGTTTGCTTTAGCGGCATATTTGGTTCGGGGAAACGCGGGCCTGCATTCCTTTACGGACGAAACCCTAGACGACATCCGGATCCGCGAATTGGCCAGAAGAGTATCCGTCCGGGAAAATCCGGAAATGACGGCTATGTTGCCCAAAAAGCGGCCGGCAAGAGTCATTCTGTGCCTGCAGGATGGCCGTCGGCTCACCCATACCGTTTTTTCCTCCCGCGGCGGGTTTGCTCATCCTTATCCGTTAGAAACCCTTCGAGAAAAGTTTCGTCAGTTAGCGGGCGAAGCTATCGGAGAGGAGGCTACCGAAAAATTGATTACGGTTTGCCAGCAGATAGAGGAACTCGAAGACATCCGTGGACTGACGGTATTGCTCAGGCCTTAAGCAGATCTATACCAGGCGGAGAATGCCGGCGAATGTAACTTTTTTACCCTTGGCGGTTCAGGAGGTAACAATACGTGCTTGATCTATTGATTAAGAATGCTCAGGTAGTGGTGCCTGAAGTCGGTGTTGAAGAAGTTAACGTGGGGATAAAAGACGGTCGTATTGTCTCGCTGGTTAGTCCGGCGGAAAAGATCCAGGCGAGACGGGTGATTGATGCACGGGGATTATGGGTATTTCCGGGCCTGGTGGACCCGCACGGACATTACGGGGTTTACAATGATCTGGCCCATGATTTTGCTGTAAACTCCCGGTTTGCTGCGGCAGGAGGAGTAACAACGGTGGTTAACTTTTTTCGAACGCCCGGTTCTTACCTGGAAACGTTGCCGCCGGCGATCCGGTTAGCGGAGGAGCACAGTCTGATTGACTATGCTTTTCATCTGGCCATCCTCACCGGCCAGCACGTCAGGGAAATGTCTGCCTGCGTTGAAAGGATAGGGGTTACATCCTTTAAGTTTTTTATGGGCTATAAAGGGGTGGAAAAATCCCGGTTCGGTTCGGATCGCACCATTGACGATGCGTTTCTGGTAGAAATTTTTGACCGGATGCGGGGAATTTCCAACCGCCTGGTGTTATGCGTGCACTGCGAGAATGCAGATCTTAGTTGCCAGTTAAAGATTCAAAAAGCTGGCGCGGTACCCAACACCCTGGCTGGTTTTGAAAGCCTCAGCCCAGATTTTGTGGAAACAGAAGCGCTTGTTCGGACGCTTTATCTGGCCAGCCAGTACGGTGTCAGAATTTATATCGTGCATTTAAGTGCGGCCTCCAGCGCTGAGGTTCTTTCCTGGCTGCCCTGGTTTGACTCCGATCGGGTAACTATTGAAACCTGCCCGCATTACTTGACCATTGACACCGGTTGCGCCGCCGGTTTACTGGCCCTCGTGCGGCCGCCGGTGCGCAACAGGCGGGATGTAGAAGCGTTATGGAAAGCCATTCGCCGGGGGCATATCACTGCTATCGGCAGCGACGAATGCCCAAACTATCGCGCCAACAAATTTAAGAATGGAGAACACATCGATACTCCGGTCGTGGGTTTTGGCGGGATGGGGCTGATTTTGCCGCTCATGTTGACGGAAGGGTATTTCCGCCGCGGTATCCCCCTGGAGATGGTGGCGGCCCTGACGAGTATGAATCCGGCCAAAACCTTTGGGCTGTACCCGGCTAAGGGAGCGCTTATGGTGGGTGCAGATGCCGACCTAGTCCTGGTGGATCCTGCCCAACGGCGAACAGTGCGGGCACAAGAAATGGTAATGGCGTCCGACTATAGTGTTTACGAGGGAATGGAATTGCGTGGTTGGCCGGTGATGACTATTTCGCGCGGAGAAATCATCTTTGAAAACGGAGAGCTGCGGGGCAGCCCCGGGAGAGGGAAATACCTGTTTCGTCAGGCCTGAAAAACTCTCACGGGTAAAAAAACCCCAGGTTGTTACGAATGTTCAAAAGCTTGGTTTACATAACGTGAAAAATAGAGGAACCGGTGCCCACAGATTACCCCCTGCTCAACTTGCCGAATGTCGTCGCTTTGCTCCACATCGGCAGCGCGACTGTCCGGACAGAACTGCCATGGCCCCTTGCGGGCGGCCGAAAACCTCGTTTTAGCGCTGCGCGGACAAACTCCTCCCAACCTTGTTAACTTTGAAAAGGGGCGATGATGGTTGCGGGATTAATTGCCGTTGCCCCTGATTCCTTTAAAGAGAGTCTTTCCGCCTTTCAAGCAGCCGTGGGGATCGAACGGGGAATCAGATCCGTTTTCCCGGCGGCGGAGATCCTAAAATTGCCGTTGGCCGATGGGGGCGAAGGGACGGTAGAATGTCTGGTCAATAAACAAAGAAGTGGTTAGTTTGGCCGGTGCCGGAGCCGCGGGGAGGACTGGGAGCCGGCCTGGTAGTGTTCGCAGAGTAATAATGGGTTGCTAAGGGCTCAAGAAAAAAAGCGTAAAAGGGGGAGGGTGTTTATGTCCACTGAAAAGGAATGGTTCACGGCAATTACCGACGTTGCCCCGAACCGCATTATTGTTCGCGGCTACCGGCTTGAGGATCTGGTCCGATCGGTAACCTTTACCGAGGCGGCGGTGCTTTTGCTTAAAGGTGAATTGCCCGGACCCAACGAAAGGGAAATGTTTGATGCCGTCCTGGTTGCGGCCGTAGATCACGGAGCCAGCCCCCCCTCCACCCTTGCCGCCCGCACGGTGGCTTCGACCGGTGGAGCGTTGAATGCCTCCCTGGCGGCGGGGTTTCTCTCCATTAACTCCTATCACGGCGGCGCCGTGGAAAACTGCATGCGTTTTCTCCAGGAAGCGGTAACCTGGGAGAAAAGTGGTGATACGGATGAAACAGCTGATAAAATCGTACAAAGAAATTTGGAGGCCAAAAAACGTATTCCCGGTTATGGTCACCGCCTGCACAAGGCCGATCCGCGGGTGAAGGTCTTAAAAGAAAAGGCGGAAAAATTGGGCTTTGCCGGTTCGTTCGTTCGTATGGCCCTGGCGGTGGAAACAGCACTATGTCGCCGGGGGAAGGAACTGCCCTTGAATGTGGACGGGATAATGGCCGCCCTGCTATGTGAAATGGGTTATCAGCCCGAACTGGCCAATGCCGTTTTTATGTTCGCGCGACTGCCCGGTCTGATTGCCCACAGTATTGAGGAGCGAGTCCGGCAGCGTCCCATGCGGCGCATAGATCCTGCAGGCTTTCGTTATGACGGTCCCGGGGTCAGGGATTTAGGTTAAGCATTGATGGTTATTTTTTAATAAATTGTGTGGTCCACCCAATTGTCCAGTTGTAAGGAGGTTGCTTTATGGCCAGACTTTTTGAATATCAGGGAAAGGAACTTTTAAAGGAACGGGGCATCCCCGTACCACGGGGACGGCTGGCCGGAACACCGGCTGAAGCCAAAGGGTTTGCAGCTGAACTGGGCAAACCAGTGGTCATCAAAGCTCAGGCCTGGGTAACCGGAAGGGCGGAGGCCGGAGGGATTAAATTTGCCGATTCGCCCGGTGAGGCTGAGACGTGGGCGCAGGCCATACTGGGACTTCAGCTGAAAGGATTTCGTGTGGAAAAGGTTCTGGTGGAAGAAAAGCTTGACATAGCCCAGCAGTTTTATGCCGGAGTGATTGTCAGCGACCAGTACCGTTCTCCGGTGATAATGTTCAGCACCATGGGGGGGACGGGAATAGAAGATATTGCCCGGGCGCACCCGGATAAGGTCTGGCGGCAGCCGGTGGATATTTTCACGGGCTTGCGGGAACACGAAGCGCGAAACCTGGTTCGTAAAGCGGGGATCAGGGGAAAGTTGCAGGCAAAGCTGGTCCAGGTGCTGGTCAATCTCTACGGTCTGGCCCGGAAGGTTGAGGCCAGATCCCTGGAAATCAACCCCCTGGTCCTGGATACAGCGGGTGAAATATATGCCGCCGACTGCCGGGTGACGGTGGATGATAATGCCGTCTTCCGCCATCCGGAACTGGGCATTGAGATTGCCCGGGAGTTTGACCGGCCGGCCACACCCCTGGAAAAGGTGGCTTATAAAGCTGAGGAAAAGGATTACCGGGGCACTTTTTACTTCCTGCAACTGGAAACCCAGTATGAAGGTGAGGATTATATCGGTTTTCACGGCGGCGGTGGCGGCGGTTCTATGATGGCCATGGACGCCCTGATGCGGGCCGGGTTCAAATTGGCCAATTTCTGCGACACCAGCGGTAACCCGTCGGCATCCAAGGTGTACCGGGCGGCAAAAATTATTTTATCCCAGCCCAAACTGGCAGGATATTTTCATTCCGGTTCCGGTGTGGCCAGCCAGGAGCAGTACCACACAGCCAGGGGAATGGTAAAGGCCTTCCGGGAACTTAAATTGAACATTCCGGCGGTGATCAGGATCGGTGGAAATTCGGAAGAAGAAGCCATCCACATTCTAATGGAGTATACCCGGGACCTGCCCGGCAAGGTGGAGGCCTACGGGCGGGATGTGCCCGTAGAATATTGTGTGAACAGGCTCAAAGAACTGATCGCGGAATATAAAGACAGAAAGGCGATGTCCTGATGGCGGATTATACCTTCACCACCATTACCGGCCAGGTGGTTTTTGATTACGGACTTTGCCGGCAGTGCCGGGAGAAACCGTGTGTGGCTTCCTGTACGGCCGGGATATTAAAGCTGGAAGGGGATGGACCGGTGCTGGCCATGGATGCGGCACAGGTAAAAAAGGGCAAATGTACCGAGTGCCTGGCCTGTGAGCTGGAGTGCCATTTCCGGGGGGCGGGCGGTCTGCACATAGAGCTGCCCATTCCCGGTCTGGATGCCATAACGGGGGTGAAACGGGATGTCCATTTTAATTGACGAATGTTCAAGGGTTGTGGTACAGGGGATTACCGGCCGCGAGGGCATGGTACGGACAAAGTTGATGGTGGATTACGGCACCAATGTGGTGGCCGGCGTTACCCCCGGGAAAAAGGGGGAAGCGGTTTTTGGTGTTCCGGTGTTTGATACCGTTGAAGAAGCGTGGGAAGAAGCGGGTCCCCTGGATGTCAGCGTGATCTTTGTCCCGGCCCCCTTTGTTAAGGGTGCAGCCTTTGAGGCCATTGACGCCGGGGTGAAGCTGCTGGTCATTGTTCCGGACAGGGTACCCCTTTATGATGTCCTGGAAATAGACGCTCTGGCCCGCCGGAAAAATGTGCGCTTTGTCGGCCCCAATACCCTGGGCATGATCAGTCCGGGGAAGGCCGTGGTGGGCATGATCGGGGGTAAGGCCTCCACGGCCAGGGAATGGTTCCGTCCCGGCTCCGTGGGGGTCATTTCCCGCAGCGGCGGGATTACTTCGGCCATTTCGTATTACCTGACCAGGGCTGGGGTGGGCCTGAGCACGGTGATTCACGTCGGGGGGGATCCTATTATCGGATTGCCGTTCCCCGAACTGCTTAAAGAGTTCGAGCAAGATCCAGAAACGAAGGCAGTGGTCATGTTTGGCGAAATCGGTACCTCCCAGGAGGAGATGGCGGCTGAACTGATTAAAGCTGGAGGGTTTACCAAACCGTTGGTGGCTTTTATTGGCGGCGCGGCGGCCAAAAGCGGAACCCGCTTCTCCCATGCCGGCGCCATCATCGAAGGGGGAAGAGGAACTCATCAGGGCAAGGTGGAAAGCCTTCGCTCGGCGGGCGCCACGGTAGTCGAAACATTCAGTGACCTCTTTGTTGTTACGCCGAAGATTATTGGAATAGCTTAAGGGGGTTTTTCGGTACCTTAAATCAGATAGTACGGCAACCATTATTGGCCTTGTTTCCGAAATTGATCGTTTTCCCGACGTATCAAAACTGACCGATCATATTTTTGGCCCGGAAAGGTGAAGAAGAATTGTCCAAGGTTAATATTTTTATCATGGGGAAACGGTATGAAATCCCGGAAGGATATACCATCATGAGGGCGTTTGAATATGCCGGCTACCGGTTGATTCGCGGTTGCGGCTGCCGGGCGGGGGCCTGCGGGGCCTGTGCCGTTGTCTACAGGACGGTGGGCGATTACCGGCTGAAATCGGGGCTGGCCTGCCAGACCCCCGTGGAAGAAGGCATGAATTTGACCCAGGTACCCTTTTTCCCCGCTCAGAAAGCCGTTTACGACCTTAACCGGATTGCCGATCCCGTTGCCGAGTTCTACCGTTTGTATCCCGAACTGAGCCGCTGTCTTGGCTGCAACGTCTGCACTAAAATATGTCCCCAGGGGCTGGACGTAATGTACTACATTGCGGCGGCGCAAAGAAAGGATCTGGCCCTGACTACGGAACTCTCTTTCGATTGCCTTCTGTGCGGCCTTTGCGCCGCCCGCTGCCCCGCCGAGATTTCGCAGTTCAATGTGGCCATGTATGCCCGGCGGGTGTACGGAAAAGAGCTGGCTAAAAAATACAGTTATGCCCGCAGGCGTGCCGACGAAATCCGCCGGGGTGTTTACAACGACGAAGTGCGCCGGCTCAGGGAAATGGACCGGCAGTCGCTCAAAGAACTGTACGACCGGCGTGATATTGTGAAGGCCAAGTACTAGCCGGAAGAAGGGAAAGAAGAGATGAGTTATCCAGAAAATTTAAGGGACTCCATTGACCGGGTGAAAGCGTCCAGGCAGGCGCGCCTGGGCGCGGAGTTTCCCCGCCTGACGCCGGAGGAAAAAACGGCCCTGCTGGCTGCGTTTCATCCCGATTACCGCGCGGAAAGCAAAAGGGAACTGAGGGTTGGCCCCAACCGGGGGGAGCGGGTGCCGCAGGAACTGGCCGACCTGCTGGAGGGGAAGAGCTGGATCGATCCGGACCGCTTCCGCCTTGACCGGGTTGATTACGAAACGGACGTGCTGGTTGTCGGGGGCGGTGGCGCCGGCTGTACGGCAGCTCTGCTGGCCCGCGAGCATGGCGCGCGGGTAATGCTGGCCACCAAGCTCCGTTTGGGCGATTCCAATACCATTATGGCTGAGGGGGGGATCGCGGCGGCCACGGAGCCGGAAGATTCGCCGATGCTCCACTACCTGGACACCGTAGGGGGAGGCCGCTACGAAAACGTTCCGGAGCTGGTGGAGGCCCTGGTGCTGGACGCCCCCCTGGTGGTGGAATGGCTGGAGAACCTGGGCGTGGTTTTTGACCGGCGGCCCGACGGTTCCATCCTGACCCACGCTCCCGGCGGCCACTGCCGCCGCCGGTCGCACTCCTGCAAGGATCTGACCGGGCTGGAGATCATGCGGGTGCTGCGGGACGAGGTGCGCAATAAGGACATTGAAATCATGGAATTTTGTGCAGCGGTGGAACTACTTCTGGACGAAAACGGCAACTGCGCAGGGGCGGTACTCTACAACTTTGATAACCAGGAGTACCTGTTAGTGCGGGCAGGGGCAGTCATTCTTACCACCGGTGGGATGGGAAGGCTGCACATCAATAAATTCCCCACCTCAAACCATTACGGCGCCACGGCCGACGGCCTGGTTGTGGCCTACCGGGCAGGCGCGCCGTTGCTCTATGTGGATGCGGTCCAGTATCACCCTACCGGGGTGGCCTGGCCGGACCAGATGCTGGGTTATCTGATTACGGAGGCCCTGCGCGCCCACGGCGCTCACCTGGTCAACGCCAGGGGGGAGCGCTTCATTAACGAGTTGGAAACCAGGGATGCCGTGGCTTCGGCCATCATCCGCGAGTGCCGGGAAGGGCGCGGGGTGCGCACCCCCACCGGAACAGAAGGGGTCTGGCTGGATACGCCCATGATCGATCTGATCGGCGGCCAGGGAAAAATGGCGCGCCAGTTTACCGGCATCTGCAAGCGCTTTGAAAGGTACGGCATTGACGTGTCCAGCGACCCCATTCTGGTCTACCCAACGCAGCACTATCAGAACGGCGGCGTAAAACATGATCCCCAGGGGAAAACCGCTATCCCCGGCCTTTTCGTTGCCGGCGAAGTGGGGGGCGGGGTGCACGGCCGCAACCGCCTGGGCGCCAATTCCCTGGTGGACATCTTTGTTTTCGGCCGGCGCGCCGGTGCGGCGGCCGCCTTGTATGCCCGGGACGGCCGGTCCGGGAAGCTGACCCTGGAACATGTGCGCCGCTTCCACCGGGAGCTGCAGAAGGCCGGGATCCGCGAGCCGGTTACTTCCCCGCTGCTTATCCCGGATTACTTGGGTGCCGGGCATAAGGCCCGGCAGCATGTCTAGGAGGCAGGAAGAATGAAGATCAAAACGCCTGTTTTAACAGAGGTTGTGCGCCGTCTGAAGGTCGGTGACCGGGTTGAGATTTCCGGCCCCATTTACACCGGGCGGGATGCCGCGCTGCCTAAGTTGTGCCGGGCCATTGAAAAAGGTGAACTTCCCAAACTGGGGCTGCAGCTGGAAGGGGCCGTTATTTTTCATACCGCCGTAAGTCCGGCCGGCATTGGGCCGACTACCAGCAACAAAGTGGAAATTGAGGGGAGCATCCCGGTTTTGTCGCGGGCTGGCGTGAGGATTCACCTGGGCAAAGGGGCCCTAAGTGCAGACACCGCAAAAGTGCTGCAGGAAACCGGGGCCGTTTTTATGGTTACCCCGCCGGTCACTGCCCTGTTTATAAACAACATCCGATCGCGCCGGGTAGCCGCATTTCCCGAAGACGGCATGGAAGCCCTGCACGAGCTGGTGGTGGAAGACCTCCCGGCCATTGTAGCCATAGCCCGCGGAGAGTCCATTTTTTAAAGGAGGGCGGTTATGCTTACCGACGAAGAGATTCGCAACGCTGCCAGGGATGCCCTCGTCCAGGCCAGCACAACCTTCAGGCCCGATCAGGTAGAAGCTTACCAAACGGCTTTGGAACGTGAGACCAGCCCGCAGGGCAGGTGGGTCCTGGAGCAAATTTTGAAAAATGCCGCGGTGGCCCGGGAGAAAAGGTACCCCCTTTGCGACGATACCGGCATCCCGCACGTAGTTTTGGAGGTCGGCGAACAGGTACGCATGAGTGGAAAAGCTTTCCAGGCCGTTGCCGAAGGGATCAGGGAGGGTTTGAGGGACCTGCCGGGCCGCCCCATGGCCGTGCGCGGGGAGGGCCTCGAGCGCCTGGGCCAAACGCTGGGGATGTACGACGATCCGGGGATGCTGGAGGCGGCTCCCTTTAGCCTGTACTGGATTCCCGGGAACGTCCTGAAAATTACGGTGCTGATGCTCGGCGGGGGGCCGGAGATCCGGGGCAAGACCATGTGCGTGTTCCACCGGCACCGGGGGGAAAACGTGATCGAGGAAGCGGGGCGGTGGGCAGCGGAAGCGGCTGCTGCCCTGGGGTGCACTCCCTGCGTTCCCATCATCGGCATCGGGCGGACCCAATATGAAGCGGCGGCCCTGCAGCTGGCAGCCGCTTTAGAAGGCGATTTCACCCATCAGAGCCCCTGGGAAGCAAAAATAACGGAGATGGTGAACAATACGGGGGTGGGGCCCCTGGGCCTTGGAAAATCAGTAACTGCGTTGGGTTCCTTCGTCAAAATTGGTCCGGCCCGGGCTAGCGGCGTGAGGATCGTCAGCTTGCGCCTGGGGTGTTGTTTTGATCCCCGGCGGGCGACCGTGGTTCTTAAAGATGGAGGTGAACAAAATGAACAGAGACCAATAAATTCAGATTTAAGTTCACATTATCGGCCTAATGCGAACAAAATAGGTTCGGGAGAGGAGCTTTTTTGCTTTTTTAGTGCTTTTTATCGGCCAAAATTTACTTCTCATTATTTTGGCCCGGCAAAAAACCTGGCTAATCAACCAGCCGGCTTTCTTTCTTTAAGCACCCGCGCCCGTCCGGGACCTTTTTAATGAAGGGGGTGGCCGCAAGCAAAAATACAGTCATTCCCGTAAAGATCACCCGGAACCCCGCGCTTTTGTCCGGATAAAAAGAAAGGATGAGCAGGATCAGGGAAGTTC
>JBFMEJ010000007.1:0-15284 GCA_040753275.1 Bacillota bacterium | reverse complement strand
ATCCCCAGGAAGGAAACGGCTACGGCAGTGATCAGGGAAGCGATAAACATGCCGCCCAACCGGATTTTCTCCACCTCCACGCCCAGGCCCTTGGCCGTTTCCTCCCCGCTGTCCAAAGCGTTGTAAGTCCACCGGTGATACAGAAAATAGGTTACGGCAAGCCCGATGAGGATGGTCATCAGCTTTACTTCCCGCCAGGAAGCCCTCCCCAGGTCGCCAAAGGTCCAGAACACAATGGCGGCCACCTGAACGTCCTGCGCAAAATACTGGATAATTGTCGTCGCTGCCGCAAACAAAGAACCCAGGGCAACCCCGGCCAGCACCATGGCCTCCGGGGACACCCCTTTAAGTCTAGCCAGCAAAAGCACCACCAGGGTCGCCGCCATCGCCCAGAAAAAGGCGGAAACGGTCACCAGGTAGGGGTTGTTGATCACCACCGCATCAGCGCTGGTGCTTTGCGTGCTCCCGGCGCCCAAAACAACGATGGCGAAAGCGGCGCCGAAAGCCGCTCCCTGCGAGATGCCCAGGGTAAAGGGGGGAGGCCAGGGGGTTGCGCAAAATGTTTTGCATCACGCATCCGGCGACGGACAAACCCACCCCGGCCACTACGCCGGCGATAATCCTGGGCAGCCGGATATTCCAGATAATGACCTGCGCGCGGCTCTCCTCTTTGCCCAGCAACGTCAGCAAGACCTGGACCGGGGAAAGCTCCGCCGAACCGGCGTTTAAGGCGTAAATACCCAAAACCACGGTGAAAATAGCAAGCAAGCCGATCATCGCCGTTTTTTTCCGGATGTATCGCAAGTAGTTTTCCGGAATTTTTTCCGGCCGTGCTCCGGCGACGCTTCCCACCGCCTGCGCAATCTGTTTCACCGGCGCCCATTCCTTTCCCTTCCGTTTAAACCGCTTAAGACCATCGCAAAAGAAATGGATAGCGGCATGCTTCCATTCCCTTGAACTTTCCCTGTTTACCTGAACCTTCAACGGAGGTTTACCGACTGGCAAATTTGCCCAGGCTACTCACCAACTCACTCAACTGCCTGCCCAAAGCGCCCTCCTCCAGCGGGTCGCCGGTGAGATTGGCCTGGACGATTTCTGCCGAGAAATTGAACACGCCTCCCACCGGGACGCCGCGGACGGACAACTCCCGGCGCAAAAAGGGCTCCGTGCGGTCGTCAACCTTATTTAAAACCGCCAGAAATTCTTTCTTTGCTTCCGCAGCTAACGTTCTGGCTAAACAAAAAAGACCTTTTTAACCTGCCTTCTGGCTGGCTAAAAAGGCCTCCCTGACCTTAATTTTAACCTTAATTTTATTTCCCTAAGTTAAATTGTTCGCCGGATCTAAAGAAACTCCTCCTGCAAACTAACGATCCCGCAAAATTTATTACCCGAAAACCGCTCCCGGTCCATCCGGGCCTTTTAAATTTTATCGGCGACTCCTGCTGGCTTTATCCTCTGATCATTCTCGTTCCGCAATGGGGGCAGTTGATGCCGGTGCAGGGATTCCCCGGCTGGTGCGGCACCTGCGTCCTGCACTAGGGGCAAACGCAGTTTCCCGGAAAAGAACCCGCACCAGTACCGCTTATTGCCTGGCTGCTCCGGCCGGGCCCCGTTCCCTGTCCGCCGGAGGCGCCACCCCTGCCCGCACAAATTCCCTTGCCTCTGCCTCCGCCCATGCCCCTGTTCCAGCCCCCGCCCGGTCCTCCACACCGGCCGCCTTGCATATTTACTTCTCCTTTCGTTTAATGAACATCTGGTTAATAATACAATAAACCGGATTCGCTTTCCGGTCAATAGAAAATGACCAAAAAATTTGATCCGGTCAGCGCCTTGGTGCTCACATTAACCCCGGTAACTTTGCCCAGTGACGTGGCTCCTCCTGGTCCTGGGCATTTTGCTGCTGCTGGCTCTTTTGCGCTGGGAAAAGAGGGCGGAATTACCCATTTTAGAGCTGTCACTTTTGAAAAACCCCACCTTTGCCGTGATTAACGGCCTAAACCTGCTCTACGGCGCCTGCATCCTGGGGATGATGGCCTTTATCCCTTACGACGCCCAGCTTGCCTACAGGATGTCCAACCTGGCCAGCGGCAGCCTGCTGACCGCCCGCGCCCTGGGGATGATCGGCACTTCGGCGCTGGTCAGCATGTACCTGAACCGCACCGGGTACCGGCTGCCCATGGCGGCGGGATTTCTTGTCCTGGCCGCGAGCACCCTGAGGCTGGGCCTAGCGTCGCACAGCCCGGTCATCGGCGGTTGGGCCTGCGCGGATTACTGGTGGCTGGCCGCTTTAGTTTTTGTTTCCGGCGTGGGGGTGGGTCTGGCCAGCCCTTCTTCGAACAACGCGGCCAGCGAGCTGATGCCCGAAAAAATAGCCGCTATCTCGGGATTGCGCGGCATGTTCCGGCAGACTGGGGGAGTTTTGGGAACTTCCCTGATCCTGCTTATACTTTCTTTTGATCAGGACAAAAGCGAGGGGTTCCGGGTGATCTTTGCGGGAATGACCGTATTATTGCTTGCGGCCACCCCCTTCATTAAAAAGGTCCCGGACGGGCGCGGGTGCTTAAAAAAAGAAAACCGACTGGTTGACTAGCCAGGTTTTTTGCCGAACCAAAATAATGCGAAGTAAATTTTGCCCGATAAAAAGCACTAAAAAAGCAAAAAGCTTCTCTTCCGGGGCGATTCTCTTCGCATTAGGCGCCTAATCCGCACAGATAATGCGAAAAATTACCCTTCCTGAGGAAGCTGAAAGGTCTTTAATTCTTCCAGCATACCCTCGCGGAGCAATTGGGAAAAAAGTTGCCTTGCGCAGCGCGTGGTATATTCCCCGCTTAAAAACCGCCGGTTACGCATAACCAACAAATGAAAGGGGATATTAGTAACCAGACCCTCTACGGAAAATTCGCTTAAAGCGCATTCCATCCGGGAAATGGCCTCTTTCCTGTTCTTCCCCCAGGTAATAATTTTACCCAACAAGGAATCATATGCCCAGGGGACTTCGTACCCGTTATAGATATGTGAATCTACCCTTACCCACGGCCCGGAGGGGCTATGGAAGCGGTGAATTTTTCCCGGGCACGGCAAAAAGGTAACTGGATCTTCAGCATTTATTCGACATTCAACTGCCCAACCGGTGAGTTTAATATTGTTTTGGTTTAGTCCCAACCGTTCTCCGCAGGCCAGCCGGATTTGCTCCGCCACCAAATCAAGTCCGGAAACCATTTCCGTAACCGGATGTTCCACCTGCAGACGCGTATTCATTTCGATAAAGAAGAAATTCCCCAGCAAGTCCACCAGAAATTCAACCGTACCCAAACCGGTGTAACCGAATTCTTTAGCGATGCTGACCGCTGCTTTACTCATCTCGCGGCGCTGCCAAAACTTCAATTTCGGGGAGGGGGTTTCTTCAATTAACTTTTGATTTTTTCTTTGAATGGAACAGTCCCTTTCCCCGAGATGGACCACGTTGCCGTGACTATCAGCTAAAATCTGGAATTCGATGTGGCTGCAGTTGGGGATCAGTTGTTCTAAATAGACGCGGTCGTCCGTAAAGAATTTTTTGGCCAGAAGGGCCACATTCTCGATTGTAGAAGGCAGCTCTTCAGGTTCTTTGACCAGCGCAATGCCCTTTCCGCCACCTCCGGCAGATGCTTTCACCAGCAGGGGGTAGCCGATTTGCCTGGCTATATCGTACAAATTATGCTTACTGTTATGACTTACGGTAACCCCGGGGAGGACAGGGATACCCAGTTTAGCCACCGCATTTCGCGCTCTGATCTTATCCCCCAGGACGCCGATAATCTCCGGAGAGGGGCCAATGAAAATTAAACCCGCCTTCCGACAGGCCTGAGAAAAAGCGGCATTTTCGGAAAGGAAACCATAACCCGGGTGGACGGCTTCGGAACGGCTTTTCAGGGCAACCGAAACAATTTTTTCGATATCCAAATAGGCCCATTCATCCCCAAGGCAATAGGCTTCGTCGGCGAGCGACACGTGCAGAGAAGCGGCGTCAATTTTTGAATAAACAGATACCGTTTTAATCCCTAACCTTCTGCACGTCCTGATTATCCTAACCGCAATTTCTCCCCGGTTGGCGATTAATACTTTGGTGAGCATTCTTTCGTAGGCTCCTTTTTGCTTAACCCCATTATTGATTTCTCTATTTTAACATCCGAATTAAAATAAACCTGTAACAATTCAGTCCTTCAGTCAACTTCCTTTTCGGTGTTGCCCCAGGGCAACAAACGTGCTGCTGGTTAGAGAATGATTGTCTGTGCCCATTGATATCCATAAAGCATCCCGTTAAATAAACAAATCAGGGAACATGTGCGCCCTTTTGAACGCGAACTGTCCCTGTCAAACACTATCTCTGTTGTTGGTAGGCAAATATTATCGATAGATTTATTACCAAGATAGTTGAATACACCCTCGCGCTAACCCTTGAAAAATGAGCCGTTTAAAGACGTTATAACTCCCATTTTATAGTAATTATCATTTTTCCAAGGCAGGCGCGCAAAAAATGCTTCCTTACTGAAGCGGATTTTTTACTGACCTGATCTGTTAAGAAACCACTTCCACAACCGTAGCCATGGCCGGCCCGCCGCCCACACATAAGGAAGCCACTCCATAGCGCCCGCCCCGGCGGCGGAGTTCAAACAAAAGGGTGACCAGGATGCGCACCCCGGTACACCCCACCGGGTGACCCAGGGCGATCCCGGAACCGTTGGCGTTAACCCGTTCCAGGTCCAGGTTCAACTCCCGGTTTACGGCCAGGAACTGGGCGGCAAAAGCTTCGTTAATCTCAAAGTAATCGATGTCTGCAAAGCGCAGTCCGGCGTACTTTAACGCCTTGGGAATGGCGTAGGCCGGTCCGATTCCCATGATCTCGGGAGCCACCCCGTAAGATGCAGTAGCAATGATTCTTGCTAAGGGGGTTAGCCCCAGTTCCCGGACTTTTCCTTCGGCCGCCAGGACGAGCGCCGCCGCGCCGTCGTTCACGCCGCTGGCGTTTCCGGCCGTAACGGTGCCGCCTTCTTTAAAGACCGGCCGGAGGCCGGCCAGTTTTTCAAGGGTGGTGTCTGGCCGGGGATGTTCGTCGGTGTCCACCAGCATTATTCCTTTCCTGGTTTTCACTTCTACCGGAATAATCTCTTTTTTAAATTTCCCTTCCCGGATCGCGGAAACCGCCCGCCGGTGGCTTAAAAGGGCCAGTTCGTCCTGTTCTTGGCGGGTGATGCCGTATTTCTCCGCCAGGTTTTCGGCGGTTACCCCCATGTGGTAACCATGAAAGGCGTCGTGCAGGGCGTCGTAAAGCAGAGAGTCTTCCAGCCGGGCTGGACCCATCCGGTAGCCAGTCCGCGCCTCTAAGAGCAGGTAGGGAACCCGGGACATGCTTTCCATGCCTACCGCCAGGCTGACTTTTGATTTTCCGAGCATAATCTGCTGGGCGGCGATTTCCACGGCGCGCATCCCGGAAGCGCATTGCTGCTCCACGGTAGCCGCCGCGGCCTCCACCGGGATTCCGCAGGCCAACTGCACCTGCCGGGCCGGATTGCCCTTAACGCCTGCTTTGTAAACCATCCCCGCCACCACATCTTCCACCTGGCCGGGCGCTACCCCGGCGCGTTCCAGGGCTGCCCGGGCCGCCGCCACCCCCAGTTCCACAGCGGGGACATCTTTTAGACTGCCCAGAAAGTCGCCGATGGGCGTGCGGGCGGCACCGACAATATAAACGTTTTCTACATTTCGCACAGTTTGTCTGCAACTCCTTATTTTGATTTCAAGCAGATCCTATATTGCTTTTTATATCTTGAAATATTTTCCTAGTTTTCGCATAGTGAGAGTAGTAAAGTCCTAACAGTCTCAAGACATTAACAAGAACACCGGTTTCTATCTTCTTTCTGTTCTTGCTCCCATTGACAACGGAATGTCCTCAATTCTTTCCCTCAAAGGAGGCATTCTGAGCTCAACCACAGGTATACATTTCACTTTGTACCTTTTTGCCTTGATGCCTTAATCCCTTTATTTATTTTGCTTTGTGGAAGTAGCACCTTTTTATTCCATATCTGGAAGGTAGAAAAAGAAAAATCCTATGGAGTTAAATTACCACACCTAATGGCGAAGGAACGTTCGTCACAGGGAACTCTTCTAACTTTCTGCGCCGGCATCCGCTTTGCCGATCCCCTGCCGTAAATAGTTTTTTGCCAGCTCAACATAGGCTTGTGCGCTTAACTCCACCCAAAGCAGCGATTTTCCGGAAAGCTCCTTTTTCACTGCCGCGGGGGCGCCGGCCGCCAGGGAGCGGGGCGGGATTTGCGTTCCCTCGGCCACCACGCTGCCGGCCGCAATGATGGCCTGCTCACCGATGACCGCGTTGTCCAAAATCACCGCGTTCATGCCGATGACCGCCCCTTTTTCCACGGTGCAGTTGTGCAGGACGGCTCCGTGGGCCACGGTGACGTCTTCCCCGATGACGGTTTTTCCCCCGGCAAAAACATGCACCACCACGTTGTCCTGGACGCTTGTCCGCGCCCCCACCGTAATTTTGCCGATATCGCCGCGCAGCCGGGCGCCGAACCAGATGCTGGCCTCCTCCGCCACCTCCACGTCGCCGATTAAAGTGGCGTCGGGAGCAACGAAAGCCTTTTCCGAAACCTTTGGTTTTTTTCCGTTGTATTCGATGAGCATTTACCTCTTCGGCTTGCCGGAACCCGCGGCCGGGAAATCAACGGTGCGGGGAAATCCTCAGGCAAACCGGACCGCCCCCTTCCGTAAACTTTAACCTTTCAAGTATAAACCCAAATCGAACCCTTCCCTGCTTTAATAACGATCAAAAATATAATGACGGTATTTTACGTAGTCCGTATAATTACAGTTAATCCCCTCTTCCTGCATGGCTTTTTCGAACTTCTTTAAATCCGGCGGGCACCCCCGGACGGGAATGGCTTTTTGAATGTGCGGGTTGTCTTTGTTCAGTTCGCAGGCGCATTTGCCAAAGAGGACCGTTTTGGCAAACCCCGGAGAGGCCAGCTGCTTTTTGCCGGTGATGACCTCCACTCCCGGGAACGGTTCGCCCCGGAAGGCGTGGTGACTACCCCGAAGGGCGGAAAGGGAAGGTCGAAGTCCCAGGCGACCAGATTGGGTTTAATTAAAATTTTATCGTTTTTGCTGAGCCCGGCAAACCCTTCGCATAGCTCAATCACTTCTCTCAGGGAGCGGTACGGGTCGACACACTTGACGATCGAAACAACCCGTCTGGTCATGGTCACTCTCCTTTAGGGGCAGGAATTGGGGAGGAGGGCTTAAAACAGTATTCAATGAGATTGACCTTTTTCCTGCTCAAATTTTAATCAGCAGGTTAAAAATTAAAAATTGCGAATTAACGCCCCTCGCTTTTTTACCTGGCAATCACTCTTCTGCCCCCGGCCCGAAAAAGCATACAATATACTTTTTTCCCTTCTCTTGACGGCCTTTTTGTCCTTGTGGTATATTCCTTCTCAAAATTTTTGACATGCAGGACGGGGTGAGAGATAATGAAACTTGGTAATTCCAGGCAAATTTACCGCAACCTTTCAACCGCCCAGCTGGTCGAAACGGCCCTGGCCAGGGGGGAAGGAATTTTAGCCAGCAACGGCGCGCTGGTGGTGACTAACGGGAAGTACACCGGCCGTTCGCCTAACGATAAATTTATCGTAGACCTGCCTTCCGTCCACGATCAAATCAACTGGGGGCCGGTAAACCAGCCCATGGCGCCGGAACAGTTCCGGAACCTTTACGGGCGGCTGCTGGCCTACCTGCAAAATAAAGACCTTTTTGTGTTTGACGGTTTTGCGGGTGCCGACCCGCGCTTTCGGATGCCGATCCGGGTAATCAACGAACTGGCCTGGCAAAATCTCTTTGTCCGGCAGCTTTTCATCCGGCCCGCGCCGGCGGAGCTGAGCGGGCACCGGCCACAGTTTACCGTTATCTGCGCTCCCGGCTTCCACGCCGACCCCGAACTGGACGGTACCCGTTCGGAAGCTTTCATCGTTTTAAACCTGGAAGAAAACCTGGTCCTCATCGGGGGGACCAGCTACGCCGGGGAGATCAAAAAATCGATCTTCAGCGCCTTAAACTTTTTACTCCCCCAGCGCGGCGTTTTCCCCATGCATTGCTCTGCCAACCTGGGACCGGCGGGGGACACGGCCCTCTTTTTCGGCTTATCAGGAACGGGCAAGACCTCTTTGTCCGCCGATCCGCAGCGCCGGCTGGTGGGAGACGACGAACACGGCTGGTCGGAGGAAGGGATCTTCAACTTCGAAGGCGGCTGCTACGCGAAATGCATTTGCCTTTCGGCGGAAAACGAGCCCCAGATCTGGAGCGCCATCCGCTTCGGCGCCGTTTTAGAAAACGTCATCGTGGATGCCGAAACGCGCACGGCTGACTACGTATCCGCCGCCATCACGGAAAATACCCGGGCGGCCTTTCCCGTGGAATACATCCCGGAAGCAGTCATCCCGGGCGTCAGCGGGCATCCGCAAACGGTTATTTTCCTGACGGCCGACGCCTTTGGGGTCCTGCCTCCCGTGGCCAAGCTAACTAGAGAACAGGCCATGTATCACTTCCTTTCCGGTTACACCAGCAAGCTGGCCGGCACCGAGCGGGGGGTCACCGCGCCGCAGGCAACCTTCTCCACCTGCTTCGGGGCGCCTTTTCTGCCCCTCCCGCCGGCCGTCTACGCCGGCATGCTCGGAGAAAAAATCACCCGGCACAGCCCCAACGTTTACCTGGTGAACACGGGCTGGACCGGGGGGCCTTACGGGGTGGGGCGGCGCATCGACATCAAGCTTACCCGGGCGATGGTGGCCGCTGCCCTCTCCGGCCGGCTAGAAGAAGTGGAACTGGAGCCGGACCCCGTCTTTCAGGTGCTGGTCCCCAGGCATTGCCCGGGCGTGCCGGCGGAAATTCTAAATCCCCCGGATACCTGGACGGACGCCGGCGCCTACGACGAAACGGCACAAAAACTGGCCCGCCTCTTTGCCGAAAACTTTCGGAAGTTTGCGGGCATCGCCCCGGAAATTAGATCCGGCGGGCCTGTCTGCGCTTAGCGGCCAAAGCACTTCCAGATCACCCATCCTGGCCGCTTTTGCGGCACCAACAGAGGATGAAAATCAGCGGCCCGCCGTTCAATTGATCAGGATCTCTTCAACGAGGCAAACGAACGGCGGGCGAAAGCCTGTTTTTCAGGATAAACCGGCGGCAGCTTAAGCGGTTTCAGGAATCTTTTCATCTGCCATTCTGCCTGGTGCAACCGCCTTTTTTGACTTCTTCTGTCCCAGCCGGGCCATGGTTCAACCGGCAAGCCATGGTTCAACCGGCAAGACTACTCAAGCTTACCTGTAAAAGCCTGCGTACTGCTTGCGCAAATCCCTCTTCAATATTTTCCCGCTGGGCGTTTTGGGAAGCTCATCCAGGAAGATAAAACCCTTGGGCACCTTAAACGGCGCCAGGTGCTGCCTGGCCAGGGCTTCCAGTTCCTCCGGCTTGATCTCCTGCCCCGCCTTCGGAACCACGATGGCCGTTACCGCCTCCACCCATTTTTCGTGGGGCAGCCCCACCACCGCCACTTCCGATACGCGGGGATCCAGATAAATAACCTCTTCAACCTCCCTGGTAGGCACGTTTTCGCCGCCGGTCTTCACCATGTCCTTTTTGCGGTCGACCACGGTGATGAAATTGTCTTCGTCCAGCACGCCGATGTCGCCGCTGTGGAACCAGCCGTAGGCAAAAGCCGCTTCTGTTTTTTCCGGGTCCTTGAAATACATGAGCATGGCGTGAGGACCGCGCCCGCAAATTTCCCCGGGCACCCCCGGTTCCCGGATAAAATTTCCCGCGTCGTCGAGCAACTGCGTTTCCATGTTTAGGCCGCCCTGCCCGGCCGAACCGGGTTTGGTCAGCTGATAGGCCGGTTTTAAAATTGTGTGGTAGGGGCTTAACTCGGTCTGGCCGTAATAGTTATAAAAGCGTTCGCAGGTGGGCAGCCGTTGGAGCAGTTCCTTCAAAACCTCCACGGGCATTATGGAGGCCCCGTAATAACCTTTCCTGATGGAACTTAAATCGTACTTCGCAAAGTCGGGGTGCCGGAGCAACCCGATCCAGACGGTGGGCGGAGCAAAAAACATGGTCGCCCTGTACTTTTCGACCGCCTGCATGATTTTCAGGGGATCGGCCTGCAGCAGCAATACGTTGGTGGCACCAATCCAAAAACAAGGGGTCAAAAATACGTCGCGCTGGGCGCAGTGGTAAATGGGCAGGGCGTTCAGGTTGACGTCTTCGGGCGTATATTCCCCGTCGACAATTGTCCCCATGTACTGGGACATCAGCGCCTGGTTGTTCAGAATCACTCCCTTGGGCAATGTTTCTGTGCGCGGGCATAATCGCCGGTCTGCCGGCCCGCTTTTTCATCTAAGGCGATCCTCGCCCGTCAATAACGGGCACAAAAAGGCACGACCCAACAAGAGTCGTGCCGCTATTCCGGTCAGCTCTCTGAAATTTGTAGCTTTTCTCCGCGATTTAAACCCTCCCGTTCGAGCTTTTATTCACTTTAGCTCGACAATTACTTCCAGCTCCACCGCTGCGTCCAGGGGCAGCTCGCTTACACCCACCGCCGACCTGGCGTGGTACCCGGCTTCCCCGAATATTTCCACCAGCAAATCGGACGCCCCGTTAACTACAAACGGCTGCCGGGAAAACCCCGGAGCACTGTTCACGTAACCTGTTACCTTCACGATCCGCGCGACGTTATCCAGGGTACCGGCAACTTCCTTAATCACGCTCAGGCAGTTCAGCACGCATACCCGCGCCGCCTGGTAACCGTCAGCTTCCGTCAGTTCGCCGCCAACTTTTCCCTGGTAGCGCAGCTTCCCGTCGACGAAAGGAATCTGCCCGGAAGAAAAAACGAGTCTGCCCGCCTTTACCGCCGGCACGTAAGAGGCAACCGGCTTGGGCGGCGCCGGCAGCACCAGCCCCAATTCTCTTATTCTTGCTTCGGACAATTTAACCATCTCCTTTTTTAAACCCGATCGAGGATTCCAGGTAGAGGCCCAATCTTGTCCAATACGTGCCTGCCGTTCTTCGAGATCAGCCGTCCTAAAAATCCAGAGTTTCGAACGGGCTATAATCAAGGCCGGGTTTCTAAATTCGCCCGGCCTCATTCTTTATTCCGGTTGATTCAGTTATCTTCCCTTTTTTTATCCTTCCTCACGACGGCGATGGCGCAGTCCGGGCAAAACTGCTGGCAAATGCCGCAGGCCGTGCATTCCTCCTCGTTGAGCCGCACCGAAGGGGTGCCGTACACGCCCAGGTAATCGGACCAGGACATGCACTTTTTGGGACACTTGGCGATGCACAAACCGCAGCCCTTGCACAGCTCCGGAAAGACCGTCCAGGTTCCCTTCTTGCCTTCTACCGTGATTCCCTGGTAAGTTTCCGTCATTTTTTCTCCCTCCTAACCGGCGGCGGCGACGAGCCCCATTCCGCGCTCGATGGCCTTGTAGTTCAGTTCCCTCAACTCCGGCTCCTTGTCAAACTTGTACTTCAGTCTGCTTTCCAGCGCCTTTTTGGCGCCCTCTTCGGAAACAACCCCGGTCAACTTCACGATCACACCCAGGATAATCACGTTAAAAACGCGCGGGTGCAGTTCGTTTTTGGCCAGGCTGATCGCCGGAATGGCCAGGATCCTTTTCGCGTGCCGCGGCAGCTCCTGTTCGGCCCCTTCAATGTTGGCGTCGTAAAGAAAAATGGTGTTTTTGCCGACGTACTGCCTGGTCCGGGGGATGGCCCGCCGGCTTAAAGCAACCACCACGTCGCCGGTCTGGAATTTCGGGGCGCCGATATGCTCGTCACCCACCTGCAGAAAAGCCACCGAAACGCCGCCGCGTTGCTCGACGCCGAAATTGGGGATGTACAGGGCTTCTTTGCCTTCGTCGTTGGCCGCTTCGGCCAGGATTTCCGCCACCGACTGCACTCCCTGGCCGCCTTCGCCCGCCAGGATTATTTTTACCGGTTTAGCCATTTTTCTTTTCCCCCTCCTGCGCGGCCGGGGCGCCCGGAACCTTGATTTCGCCGACCTTAAAGTACTGGGGCATGACGTGTTCGATCATGTTCCAGGTTTCTTCCGCATTGGTGCGCCAGTTGGTCGGGCAGGCGGAGATTACTTCCACGAAAGAAAAACCATTGCCGGCCATCTGGTTTTCCAGCGCCCTTTTCAAAAAGCGCTGGAGCTGGCGAAAGTTGGCCACCGTGCCCCGGGCCACGTAAGCGCCCCCGCGGCTGATGGCGGCGACCATTTCCGGGCCCTGAAAGGGAAAGCCCGTTTTTTCCGGGTCGCGCCCGTAGGGTGTGGTTTCCGTTTTTTGTCCCGGAAGGGTGGTGGGGGCCATCTGGCCGCCGGTCATTCCGTACTGGGTGTTGTTCACCAGGATGACGGTGATCTTTTCGTCCCGGGCGGCGGCGTTGACCAGGTGCTGGGAGCCGATGGCGTAGCCGCCGCCGTCTCCCATGTAGGCGATGCCGATCAGCTTCGGGTTGGCCCGTTTGATGCCGGTGATCACCGGCGTCGTCCGCCCGTGGTGGGTCTGGATGGTGTCCAGGTTAAAGAAATCCCAGGACAACAGGGAACAGCCGATATCGCAGCCAAAAACCGCCCGGTCCTGGATGCCAAGTTCGTCAATGGCGTAGCCCAATGCCTTTAAAACCAGGCCGTGGCCGCAGCCGGGGCAGAATTTGTGCGGTTTTGTATCGACCCGCCAGCACTTGGGCATGGCCAGTTCAATTGTCTGTGCCAAAGACATGAACAAACCTCCTTCTCCCTTAGCCTAATATTTTCTTTACTTCGGCAATTACTTCCTCCGGCGTAATGCCCATGCCGGGCCGGAATAGAGGGAGCATTTCCGTCGTGCAGCCGTAAGCCCCTTCTTTCAGCAGGCGGGCCAGCTGACCGTTGGCCGATTCGGCCACCAGGAATTTTTTCGTCCGGCCGGCCACTTCCCGCAGTTCCTTTTCCGGCAGGGGACGCAGGGTGACCGGGCGGAAGTAGCCCACCTTGTAGCCGTCTTCCCGGAGTTCCCGCACGGCCATTAAAGCGGCGCGCGCCACCACGCCGTGGGCGACGACGACCAAGTCCGCATCGTCCACGTAGTGGGCGTGATACTCCGCCACCTCAGGAGCAACTTTCGCGTAATCCTCCAGGTAGTGCTCCACCACTTCGTACAGTTCCTCTTCCATGTTATAGGTGTTGCGCAGCTGGGAGGGGGGGCGGTCCACGCCGGGCACGCCGGGCTTGCCGAAGTACGGCTCGGGAGGAACGATGGCGATTCCCCGCTCCGCGGGGTCGTAAATGGTCAGCGACTCGCGCATTTTGGACTGGTAACCGTCGCCCAGCACAAAAGTGGGGAACCGGTACTTCCAGGCGGCATTAAAGGCTTTAATGGTGTAATCAAACAGTTCCTGATGGGTGGCCGTGGAGTAAACGATGCGCATTCCTTCCCCGTTGCCGCCCAGGGTGGTCATGGTTACTTCCTGCTGCGAGTAAATCACGGTGCCCGTGGAGGGGCCGCCCCGCTGGGTGATGATGGCCACCATGGGCAGCCGCATGGCCTCGGCCATGGACATGGGCTCCTGCATCAAAGTGTTTCCCGGCCCGGCGGTGGCCGTAAAGGCCTTGCGCCCGGCCAGCACCCCGCCGAGGGTGGTAAAGCCGGCGGAGAGCTCGTCTTCCGTCTGCAAAAAATCCCGGCCGAACTTCGGCGCCAAGCGGGTCCAGTAGTGCATGATCTCGTTTTGCGGTGTAATCGGGTAGCCGAACATGATGTCGGCGTCGGCCGCCAGGGCGGCCCAGGCAACCACTTCGTTGCCGGTCATGAAAACTCTTTTTTCGCCCTCAATGGGCTTGTCCTTGGGCATAAATTTTTAATCCACCTCCTGATCTCCTCGTCCCTTTTAAATTGGGGGAATTAGGAATTGGGAATTGGGGGAAATAACCACCCTACGCCGGAGCAATCGTTTCACCCATTGTGATTCAGACGACCTCACCAGAAAGCGCCCGGCATATAGCGGTCAATCGCCCGCACGGGATGCCCCCGGCAGTCCTTTGGGCCGATCAGGGCGGCCAGTTCCCGGACGGCAGTGGTCGCCACCACCGGGATGCCGGAACGGCGGGCGACTTCCGCCAACACCCGGGCGCCTTGCTGGATTACTTCCACCGAGGTTTCGTTACCTAAATGGGTATTGTTGATAAGCCCGTCAACGCGGCCAATCTGTTTTATGTAAACAAGAATATCCTCTACCGAACCCGTCATTGGCCTGGCAATATTAATCACCAGCAGGACGCGCAAGTCCGGGTCCGTCCCGGCTCCTTCCAAAAGGTTGAGCGTTTTGGCTCCCTCCACGCCGTAGCCCACGTCCAGCACGACGTCCCCGGGCCGCTTCAAGGCCCAGCGGTTTTCCGCCCGCAGGATGTTGCCGGTTTCCCCCAGGCCGCCTACCTGCCTGGTTTCCCAGGCCAGTACGGTGATCCCTTTCGCAGCAAGTATTTTCTTGAGCGGCCGTAAGGTATAACACGGTTCAACAATATCTAAGTCGACCAGCGTAACCTGCCGCCCTTCCCGGGCCAGATCCAGGGCGCGGTTAATGGCTACTTCGCTTTTTCCGCTGGCGTATTCACCAGTGTATGCTTCCACTATGCGCGCGGAATCACCCGTCACGCCCAACCTCCCCAAAAAAGAAAAACCGGGACAAACCCCCCCTAGTCCCGCCTTTTCGCCATGCTCAGTATAATGCAAAAAAGCCGAAAAGTCAATGCTTCACCCATATTTAATTCTTGATGGAATTTTAAATAAAAAAGTAACCCAGTAAAGCCAGTAAAATTACCCCGGGACTTTGCAAAATTCCTGCCGTCAGGATTGTCACCGGATTAAGCGCCACGTGCAGCCCCACCTGGGCCAGGAGGAAATTGGCCAGGCAGAGCAAAACACCCCCCACTACAAAGCAGGCCAGCAGGCGCAAGAGAAACTGAAACGGCTTGACCAACACCGTCGCCACCAGAAATAAACCAATTAAACCAACCACGCTAAGCAAGATCAGTTTCCATTCCAAAAGCCCCCACCTCCAATATCGGTCGTCGGTCGTCGGAAGTCAGACGTCGGAAAAATTATTAGAAAAACAGCCTGGGAACAATTAAGGAGGTTTTTGTAGACTAAAGTCAAGATTACTTTCCGGCGTTTTAGCTTTCCGTTGGAAAATTGGACTTG
>JBFMEJ010000006.1:0-16227 GCA_040753275.1 Bacillota bacterium | reverse complement strand
TGTCCTTGAATCTCTGCAGCGTTTTGGGCGCAAGCCTGATCCGGGTGACTTTCTCCCAGGTAAACGAGAAGCCCAGGAACTTTCTCTTCCAGGGCCGGTCGACGGCGCTCTTCTGCGCGTTGACCTTCAGCTTGAGCCGTCCTTCCACAAACCTCCTGACGCTCTCCATGACCCGCTCGCCCGCCCGCCTGCTTCTTACGTAGATGTTGCAGTCATCGGCGTAACGGACGTCTTTTCTGCCTTTAAGGCAACTGGCAGAGGTCAAATTTTTTACCCAAAACAACCTCACTTTTCCCAAAAGGGCTTACGGTGGGGCATGGGCCGGCAAACTAATTTGGGGCGCTTTGACCCACGGGAGGGTTTTGGATATCCTTTACAACCCCGCCTACACCGGCGCCTACGTTTTTGGCCGCTACAAGTACCGCAAAAGGTTAGCTGCCGACGGGACGCTGAAGGGTCAGGTGGTCCGCATGCCTAAGGACCAGTGGGAGGTTTTCATCCCGGACCACCACCCGGCATATATCTCCTGGGACCAGTACGAGGATAACTTAAGGCAACTCCAGCAAAACCAAACCAACCTTGAGGTCAGCGGCCCGGCCCGGGAAGGCTGGGCTCTCCTCTAGGGACTGCTTTTGTGCGGCCGTTGCGGCCGCCGGATGACGGTACGCTATACCGGCAACGGCGGTATTTCCCCGCGCTATGAGTGCCGCCGGCGCTGGGAAAACGACAGTTGCTCCTCTTTGCGGTGTGAGCCCGTAGACCGGGCCATTGAAGAGAAAATTATGGACGCGCTGCAGCCGGCTCATTTGGAACTGGCTCTGGATAAGGTCTTGAGCCAGGAGGACGAAGTGGAAATGAGCTGGCAGCTTGCCCTTGAACGCGCCCAGTATGAAGCTGACCGGGCCCAGCGCCAGTATGACCTGGCCGAGCCGGAGAACCGCCTGGTCGTGCGTAGCCTGGAGGCAAGATGGAATGAAATGCGCTAAACAATCTCCGTGAAGATTATGAGCGGCACCGGGCCAGCCGGGCGTGGCGCCCCACCGCCAAAGACCGGGAGGATATCCTTGCCCTGGCCAAGGATTTGCCCCGGATCTGGAATGCCCCCACAACTACGCATGAAAAAGGATTGTGCGGCTTTTAATTGAAGATATTACTGTAAACTGCCAGGCCGGTAAACAGGATGTTAGCCTGGGTATCCGCTGGCGCAGTAACTGCTGTGAGGTTCTGCACATTACGAAACCTCTGCCGCCAAACATAGCGCGTAAGCATCCGGGCGATACGGTAGAATTGATCGGTTCTCTGGCCCGGAAAATGACCTCGCCAAATATCTTAATGATTCGGGCCGCCGGACGCCGGAAAACAGGCTTTTCACGACAGCTTCGGTGAGATGGTTGCGTTACCGCTACCGGATTCAGGGACCGGCCCATGATGGCTTTACGGTTAAGGAGACCACCCATCATTTCGGGGTTAGTACCAACGTGGTCTATTATTGGCTGGACCATGGCCTATTAAAAGGAACCAAGCTGGCGCCGGGCTGGCCGTGGATCATCTCGATTGACGATGACACCGAAAAAACCTTGTCTGATTGGGTAAAAAAATCCAAGCGCATATTAAGTTTTCAAGGTGCAAAAGCGTGATCAAACACATGTTTTTACAGCCGCTTCTTTTAACATCCCAAAACTTGTTTGAGGAGGGTGCAGTATGAACCAACCATCGGGATACCGAGCAGCCTCACGCCCCCATCCGGTTTGGGGATTTCGACGCAGCGGACGGGCAGGGGCCGGTAGGTTCCCTTAAGCAACTCGTTCTTTATGCGCGGCCAGTGCTCGACCAGGTAGGGACGCAGGGATCAGGCCCATACCGTCGATGCCGGGCGCGCCCTTGTTGCTCTCGACGCGGCGCAGAGCCTTTATCATGTTGCCCCGCTCCAGCACCTTTTCCAGCAGGTGTGCCGCTTCTTCGCAGGGACGCCCGGCGGGTCGTGCCGGCAGGGAACTCGGCGCTTCCACGGCCCCCGGCGGATTCACCGCTTCCTTCCGTGGAGAGCCCCCTTTCGGGGTTGGCTGCTGTCTTTGTTCCTTGCGCGAACTCATCACCGGCCTCCCTCTCTTCATGTTCGGCCCTTCCCCATCCCCGGTACCGGGGATGAGTATTATGGCCTCTGCTGACTCCTGCCGGTTCAGCCATACCTTCCGGTAAGGGTTGCCGGATAACCCGGCGTGTCCGGCAGGTCTCCCCGGGTAAGGACGCTGTCTTTCCCCCCACCTACCCGCCCCATTTACTCTCGGCAGCCTTCGGTAGCAAGGACTTTGCTTTGTTTTGCAAGCTCGTCCAGCTGCCGCTAGCCTCAATTGGGGTTCGTGAACCTCGGGCCGTGGGTTTGCCGCTGGCTTCCTTCAGATTCCGCGTCGCCGCGGACACCCTTGCCTTAAGCTACGATTACTGCTACCTTCACCGTTCGGGACTTGCACCCTATAGACAGCGCCCATGCCGGGCGCACAAAATCAGCCGCCAGGAATCACCTGGCGGCTGCCGTTTCTTACCCGACTTTGAACAAGCCGCTAAAGCTTCGCCGCCCGGGTTACTTGAGGGGCACCGCCCGGCGGCGGCGCTTTTCGAAAACGGCCGCTTCCCGGTAGCCGGCGGCCCGCAGCCATTCCAGCGCCTGTTCCCAGGCGTATCCCACCTGGCCGGGGGCGTGGGCGTCGGAACCGGCGGTGACCGGGACGCCGTACTCCCGGCACACCTTCAAAAAGTCCAGCGCCGGGTAGATTTCGCCGGCGGGCGCCCTTAAGCCCGCGGTGTTCACTTCCACGCAGACCCCGCACGCGGCAAAGACCGCCGCCGTTTCCGCGTACCAGGGGCGCAGGCCGTCCTCCGGCCGGTAGCCGAACTTTTTCACCAGATCCGGGTGTGCCAGAATATCGAACAGCCCGGAGCGGGCCGCTTCTTGCAAAAGCCGGAAATAATCGGCGTAGATGGCACGGATGTCCCGCTGCGCGTAACCGGTCAGGTGAGCCGGGTGGTCGAAAGCCCAGCCGTCGATGTAATGCACGGAGCCAATCACATAATCAAAGGGTGCGCTTAAAAGCGCAGCCGCCAGCTCTTCCGTCCGGCCGGGGATGAAATCCGCCTCAATGCCCAGCCGGATGATCAGGTCTGGATTTTCCTCCCGCAACCTGACCACCTCCGCAACGTACTCCGCCAGTTCTTCCTCCTGCATGGCCAGGCCGGGGTCGCGCTCCGCCTTAGGCAGCCAGTACATGGGAATGTGGTCGGCAAAACCGATTTCACTTAACCCGGCGGCACGGGCGGCCGCCACGTAGGCATCCGGCGCCCCCGCCGCGTGGCCGCAGCGCCGGGTGTGGATATGGTAGTCGGGCAAGGTAAATTTCAATTTTTCAACCTGCTTTCTGTAAATTTTAGTTAACCGACGTTCTCCGCCCGGAGCGCCCCAGACACCGTCCGGGTCAGGCGGTAAATGTGCCCGGCCAGTTCAGGCGCCAGTAGGCCCGCGCCGCAGGCGGGGGTAATCAGGGCCTGCCCCTGCAAAAGCTCCCGCGGCAATCCGCGTTTTTCCAGTTCTCTCCAGAGAGCGGTCAGCTTTTCCAGCAGGCTTTCCCCGCTTTCTTCCCAGGCTTTTTCGGAGGTGGGCACGATCCCCCAGGCCAGCACGCCCCCCCGCTCCAGAAAGGACTTCGCTTCCCGGGCGTAAGGGAAAAGTGACTCCCCGAAGTTGTAAGCGTCCAGGTTAACGATATCCGGCACCGGTTCGCCGGCGAAAAAAAGGGACCAGTCGATGGCGTCGCAGGAGTGAACGCCCGCCAGCGCCCCGGCCTCGTGGACGGTCCGGAAGATTTCCCCCAGGTCGGCGGCGATCATTTCCTTTGTCACCGTGATGTAGCTGGACCGGCCGTACACGCTGACCCCGGGGTCGTCGATAAAAATAATGGGCGGGCGGCCCAGCGCCCAAAGCGCCTGCGCCTGCCAGCGGGCGTGCAGGGCCAGGGTCTGCCGGATCAGTTCCCGCAGCTGTTCGTTATAGTACGCCGGACGCCCCTGTTCGTCCTTCAGGGCAAAGCCGATGGACAGCGGCCCGGCCAGCTGGCCTTTGAAGTAAAGCGCCCCCGGCGCTCTCTGTACCGCCGGTGCTCCTTTTTCCCTTATCCTTTCCGTGAAAGCGTAAAACCCGGCGGCGGCTTCCGGTGGAAAGGCAAACTCCGCCAGGGCGTCCCGGTCCCCCTCCTGCGCCCGCAGGTAGAGTTCGTAAAACTCCGTCAGACGCCGGTCCCAGCCGGGGGCGGCGGTGTCGAAAAAGGCGCGCCCGGCGGCGGCGTCCACCGTCAAAACGCCCGTTTTCACCAGCGGGGAGAGGAATTGAAAAACAAACCCCTCTTCCCACCCCCGCTGCGGCAGCTGCGGCCAGTGCGGGATGGCGGGAAGGTTTTCCCAGATCAGCTCCAGGGCCGGCTCCGGCTCGAAAAACGGCAGGCTGCCGATCCCCGTCGCCAGGCCGGCAGGACGAAAATCCATGAAGACCATCCTCCGGCGAAAAAACTTTTTTTGAAAACTTGCTCCCGGAAAACTTGCTGCTATTATACTCGATTTGTGTTTTTTTAGTAAAGGGCACGGAAAAAGTTTTGCGGAAAACGGTTTGCGGAGAAAGGAAGCTGATGGGTCTGCGAAGAAATGATCAGGCGGGGGTGTTTTCAGTTGAAACTGGACAGCCAAAAGCTGCTGGCCTCTTTGAGCAAGGAAGAGTTGATCGCCATGGTGCTGGATTTCGCCAAGCGCTGGCTGGCCCACGACGGGCTGTGGTTTCAGACGATCGAGGAAAAACACGGGCTGGGCGAAGCCGTGGACATCGACGCCGGCGCCTGGGCGAAGTTCGCGGCGGTGGAAGCCAGGCGCATCATGGACCTGCACGGGATCCCGCCGAACGGAGGGCTCCTTTCGCTGAAGAAGGCTCTTGCCTTAAGGCAGTATTCTTTTCTAAACGATCAGGAAATCATCGACGTCGCTCCGGACAGATTCATTTTCCGGATGAACACCTGCCGGGTACAAATCACCAGAAAAAGGAAGGGGCTGGCCGATTTCCCTTGCAAACCTGTCGGCATCGCCGAGTTCACTAGCTTCGCCAAGGCCGTCGACCCGCGCCTTTCCGTGCGCTGCCTCGCCTGCCCGCCCGACGACCACCCGGAAGAATTTTTCTGCGCCTGGGAGTTCCGGATGGACTAAAATTAAAATTAAACCCCCGTTACCCGGGCCAGATTCTCCCGGCGGGGGTTTTGGCAATCTTTTTCTTAATAAGGTAGATAATTATGGTTAATAATTTATCTATATCCTTCCTTTTTCCCCGGCGATGGCCAAAAGCTGCTCTTTCTTATCTTTTGGCGGGGAGGGAAGCAAAACGGAGCGTCTGGACATGATCAGGGCTTCTGTCGGACACCCCGCCGCACAGACGCCGCAGCCGATACACAGCTCCTTATTCACCACGGGGACCTCGGCGCCATTTCCACCGGGCACCATCCGGATGGCGTGAATGTGACACCGTTCGGCGCAGGTTCCGCAACCGCTGCAGGCTTCTTCATCCACTTCGGGAATGAAGTTGCTGGGAAGGACGGAGGCGACCCCGCTCTCGTTGATGGCCCGCAGCACCCCGCAGCAGCAGCCGCAGCAGTGGCAGATGAAAGTGGGGTTGCTGAGCACGTTGTCCCCCAGGTGCACCAGCCCCAGCTTTTCGGTTTTCTCCAGTACGCGGAGCATCTCGTCCACCGTGGCCTCCCTGGCAAAGCCCCGGGAAACCAGCCAGCGGGCGGCGTTCCCCAAAGAAGTGCAGACATCTTCTACCGGGGCGCCGCAAGCCTTCCCCAGGTGGCTCGCCTTGTGCCGGCAGGCGCACAGGGAAAGGGCCCCGAACCCGGCCCCCCGGATGATCCCGGAAGCCCTCTCGTAAGTGAGCACCTCCGTTTCCACGGCGGCGGGAAGGAGGCTCTCGTAGACCAAAGACCTGAACATTTTGGTGGACGAGCCAAAAATCTCTTCCGCAACCCCTTGCGAGTGAAAATATTTTTCAAAGAGTTCGGCCAGTTCCTTCATGTCCAGGTCCTGCCTCGTCCGCATGAAGGTGTACTCAAAAAAGCCCACCACCATGGGCGCCAGCATGTAGTAGATTCCGTCCCGGCGGGGGAGGTCCAGCACCAGCCCCTTGTCCGCCATATTGCTAAGAATCTTTTTCAGCTCTTCCGGATCCACCCCCGTTATCCCGGCAATTTTTTCGAGGGGCATCGGCAAAAGAGGGAACTTGCTCGCCAGTTCGGCCTCGCTCTCGGTGTAAAGGCGGTGGAGGATTGCAATCAGAAATTCGTTTACGGGCGCGCCAATAGGGTTTTTATTCAGGCGTTCGGCCAGGGCGCGGTATACTTCTTCCTTGTGACGGGTTAAATGGCCCAATTCAAGCCCTCCCCCTCAAAATTTGACTATTACCCATATCTACCATCTGTCGCGCGATGATGCTAGACAAAGCGGACCAGTATCAATTTTCGTATAAAAAGTTGATCAACGGGACTCCGCCCTCTCCATAAAGTCACGACCTGGAAAAACACCGGGATAAATTAAGATTTCCGGGAAAACTTAAAACCCCAGCCGCTTGGCGATGATCAGTTTCATCACCTCCGATGTTCCGGCGTAAATGGTGTGCGCCCGGACGTCCCGGTAAAACCGGGCGATGGGGTACTCCTCCATGTACCCGTAGCCGCCGTGGAGCTGCAGGCACTGGTAGGCGACGCGGTTGGCCATTTCTCCGATCCACCACTTGGCCATGGAAACTCTGGTCACAATGTCCTTCCCGGCCAGGTGGTCGGCAATCAGGCTGTCCAGGAAAGCGCGCCCGATTTCCACCTCCGTGGCCATCTCCGCAATTTTAAAGGCGTTGTGCTGGAATTTACCGATGGGGCGGCCGAAGGCTTCTCTTGTTTTGGCGTACTCGATGGCGTCGGCCAGCATGCGCTCCGCCGCGCCCTGGGAACCGATCGCCGATACCAGCCTTTCCTGCTGCAGCTTCTCCATCAGGTAGAAAAAGCCTCCCCCTTCCATGCCCAGGAGGTTGGCGGCCGGCACCCGGCACTGGTCGAAAAAGAGTTCGGCGGTGTCCATGCTGTGCAGGCCCATTTTTTTCAGCTTGCGGCTTTTGATGAAGCCGGGGGTGCCTGCTTCCACCGCAATCAGGCTGATCCCCTTGTAACGGGGCTCCGCTTTGGGGTCGGTCTTGGCGATGACGATCACCAGGTCGGCGGAGATGCCGTTGCTGATAAATGTTTTCTGGCCGTTTAAAACATAGTGGTCCCCTTCTTTAACAGCGGTGGTTTTGATGGCCTGCAGGTCGGAGCCGGCGTTGGGCTCGGTCATGGCAATGGCCAGGACGATGTCCCCGGAAGCGCAACCCGGCAGCCATCGTTCCTTTTGCTCGGCGGTGCCGTAGCTGGCGATGTAGGGGGCGATAATGTCGCTGTGCAGGCCCACGGCGACGCTCACCCCCGCCCGGGCCAGCTCTTCGTTGATGATTACGGAATAAAGGAAGTCGGCGCCGGCCCCCCCGTATTTTTCTTCCAGCCAGGGGCACAAATAACCCTGGTCCCCGAGTTTTTTCCAGATTTCCCTGGGTACTTCCCCCTTTTCTTCCCACTCCTCGACATGCGGAACCAGTTCCTGCTCGACAAATTTTCGAAAGGTACGCCGGAAGACTTCGTGCTCTTCGGTGTAGATACCGCCCATTTTCTAACCTTCTTTCCCGTTGGGCAGCACCGCCTCGAAGCTGCCCTTGATCTTCACTTCGCCTCGCTGGTCGGCAGCCTGGATTTCGCCCGCAATCAGGTTTTCTTCCGGCCTTTTGGCGGTGATCCGGCCCGTGACGGTAATGATATCACCCGGCCTCGTCACCGCCGTAAAGCGCGCCTTGAGCTTTTTTAAGCACCGGTTGGGCAGCCAGGCGGTGAGGGCCTGCGCCACGAAGCCCATCACCAGCATGCCGTGGGCGATCACCCCGTCAAAGCCGGCCAGCTTGCCCACCGCGTCGACGGTGTGCAGGGGGTTGAAATCCCCCGAGGCGCCGGCGTATTTCACCAGTTGCACTTCCGTTACCGGTTCTTTGACCAGCCGGGGAATTTCGTCACCAACGTTTACGTCTTCAAAGCAGACCTGTCCGGCCACTTGCCTCCCCCCTCCCTTTAGCGCCGCTCCACAATCAGGCACCTGGCCAGAAGCACTTTTTCGCCGCGCTGGTTGAAATAGGTGGTTTCCAGGGTGATCATCCGGATTCCGCCGGATTTCCCCTCTTTGCTGAGCACTCTGGCCAGCCGGGGGCGGGCGGTGATTTCGTCCCCGGGGTAAATATCCCCGTAATATTCGTATTCCTGCTCGCCGTGCAGAACTTTGAAAGGATTTAAGCCGAACATCTCGCACAGCTTGATGAAATCCGCGCCGCCCCACAAATCGATGCAGATGCCGAAGGTGGGCGGGGCGATCACGTCGGCGTACCCTTCTTGGGCCGCGTACTCTTTATCCACGTAGACAGGGTTGGGGTCGCCGACGGCCTGGACGAACTCCCGGATCTTGCCGCGTTCGACAACGAAAGAATAGGCCGGGAGTTCTTCCCCTTCTCTTTTCTTCAGGTCGTCCATGGAATATCCCCTCTGTTTAAAAATTGGCCCGAAAAATTACCCGCCGCCATTATTTGGAAAAACGTTCTTCCGGCTAAAGCAATCAGGGCATCTCAATTGCCCAGGATCACCACGCTGCAGATGCTCATCCCCGGGAAGCCGCCCAGGTTGTGGGTCAGGCCCAGGCGGGGGTTCTTGATCTGCCGGGGGCCGGCCTTGCCCTGCAATTGCTTGTATACTTCGTAAATCATGCGCAGACCGGAGGCGCCGATGGGGTGGCCGAAGCACTTTAAGCCGCCGTCGGTCTGGCAGGGAATCTGCCCGTCCAGGTCGTAAAACCCGGCGTCGATGTCTTCTTTGGCCCGCCCCCGGGGGGAAATCTGCAAGTCCTCGTAGGTGACCAGTTCGGTGATGGAGAAACAGTCGTGCAGTTCCAGGATGCTCAACTCCTCCCGCGGGTTTTTGATGCCCGCTTCCCGGTAGGCCCGCATCCCGGCCCGGTACGTGGTTTCCACGTGGGCGCCGTCCCAGCCGGCGTACATCATCTCTTCACCGGAGCTGGCGGCAATCTGCAAAGCCTTTACGTATACGGGGTCGCGCCGCAGCTTTTTGGCGATCTCCGGCGTGGTGATGATGGCCGCCGCCGCACCGTCACTCACTCCGCAACAGTCGAACAGGCCCAGCGGCCAGGCCACGATGGGGGCGTTCATGATCTGTTCGACGCTGACTTCCCGGCGCAGGTGGGCCTTGGGGTTGAGCGCCCCGTTGCGGTGGCTTTTCGCCGAGATTTTGGCCATGGTCAGCTTGCCTTCCTGGGGGTCGAGGCCGTACCGGTCGAAATAGCGGGTGGCCATCATGGCAAACGCCCCCGGGGCTGTTACGTTGGGGAAAATCAGCCGCGGTTTGCCGCCCAGAACGGAACTGAACTCCGGCAGGCCGCCGTAACCGGTATCCTTAAGCTTTTCCACGCCCAGGGCGAGGACAATGTCGTAAGCCCCCGCAGCAACCGCGTAGCAGGCCCCCCGGAAGGCCTCGGAGCCGGTGGCGCAAAAGTTTTCCGTCCGGGTCACCGGAATAAAGGGGAGCTTTAGGGTCATGGCCAGCGGCAAAGCACTTTTCCCCACGTGGATTTCCTCGAAGCAGGTGCCCAGCCAGGCGGCCTGGATGTCTTTCTTTTCGAGGCCGGCGTCCTCCAGCGCTTCCAGAAAAGCTTCCACCATCAAGTCTTCGGCGCTTTTGTCCCACAATTCCCCGAATTTCGTGCAGCCCATGCCGACGATGGCTACCTTATCCTTGATCCCTTCCGCCATTTTATCGCACCTCCCTTAAAGGTACCGCTTTCCAGAAGTAGCCGTAAATTCCCCTGGTCTCGTCGCTGTACTTGCGGCGGAAACTCATCCGCACCGACATGCCCACTTTGAGCGCATCCTGTTCGCAGTCGGTGAGGTCGAACATGTATCGCCCGCCGCCTTCGAAATCGACGATCCCGTAGATGGCCGGCGGGTTTAAGGAAGCGGCCAGGCGGTCCGCCGTGTAGGTGAACAGGCGGCCCCGCCGGTCGGAAAAGCGGTAGGGTTCCATCTGGTCCACGGCGCCGCACTCCGGATTCACGCACACCCGCTGGACGGGGAACTGGGGGGTGCCGCACTTTCGGCAGCGAACGCCGACCAGCCCCAAAACCGACCGGCGTTCCCGGAACAGGGTGGAAAGCTGGGTAAAGGCGATTTCTTCGCCGCGAATGCCCACTTCCAGGGGCAGAAGGTTCTTAAAGACCGCGTATTTTTCGTAGCTGCCCAGATCGTTTTTGTCGGCCAGATGCCCCCTGACCCCTTTTCTGTCCTTCCGGTTCACGATTTCCTCCGTCACTTCAAAGTACAGCGCATCGGCGCCGTTGCCGTAACTGACAACGAGGATCTTGTCGCCGGGCTGGGCTTCCTCCAGGGCTGCCGCCAGCATCATGAGAGGATAGGCGGCCCCGGTATCACCAACCTCGGACATCAGGTTATCCTGGACTTTTTCGGGGGGCAGGCCCAGTTTCCTGGCAATGGCGGTGTGCTCCCGGTTATACGGGCAGGCGTAAATAACTTTGGCCAGATCGCCAGCGTTTAAACCATATTTTTTCAACAGTCCCGCGATGGCCCGGGGGATGAACTGAAGATATCCCGCGTCCCGCATCCACCGCTCTTCCCAGGCGCGGTCGAAAACATCCTGCGCGGCGCGCCGGTGGTCCGCAAAGTCGGCGGAAAGGGAATAAAAACCTTTCAGCTCGGCGATCACGTTTTCTTCTCCCAGCAGAAAGGCCGCCGCCCCGTCACCGAAGAAATACTCCTGGGCACTTCCCATTTTGCCCAGGCGGGTGTCGGCCGCCGCCACCAGCACCTGCGCGGCGCCCTGCGCCCGCACCGCCTCGTTCGCGCTGAGCAGGGCGGCGGTGCCCGCCTTCAGCGAATCGGTAAAATCGGCAGTGCGCAGGTCTTCGCGCAGGTCCAGTGCCGCAGCGGCGATCCCGGCGTTCTGCCTTTCTTTGTACGGCGCGGTGGTGGTGGCCAGATACAGGGCGTCCACCTTTTCCCGCGGAAAGCCTTGCAAGCAATCCACGCCCGCCTCAACGGCCATGGTAATGCTGTCTTCGTCGCAGCCGGCCACCGCTTTTTTCCCCGGAAGCATTGCCGCCGGGTTGAACCAGCCCATGGTCCAGAGGATGGTCTGGCGGTTTAAGCGGTACCAGGGAACGTAGGCGCCGTAAGATACGATTCCGGCCATGGATGGTGATTCGCTCCTTCCCTATAAATTTAACCACAGAGGGCACAGGGTACGCCCGTGGTCATCATATTTTTCATTATAAACATTTAAGTTAGCGGTCTATAGTCTTATAGTTCCGCATTAAAACTTTTTTTCCTGCTCCTCAACTCAAAACAACCGCCCTTGATGATTCGCTTGTTTTTTAGTACCATCCGGCAAAAAACCGCCGCCCGTTTTGCTTTGGCGGACGGCGGCAAAAAACAGCGGTTAACTGGTTACCCTGGGCGGTCAGTAGCGGTTGCGGTTTGCTTCGGTTGGTTATGAACAATCGCGGTCAGTCAATGTACTGCTTCCTTAAGGCAATTTTATTGATCTTGCCCACGCTGGTCTTGGGAATGGCCTCCACGAATTCAATGCGGTCGGGGAGTCCGTACTTGGGCAGCCTGCCTTCGTCCACGAACTTTTTCAAAAAGGCTTTGATGTCGTCGCCGGTGACTTTTCCCTCATACCCCGGTTTTAGCACCACGAGGACCAGCGGGCGCTCTCCCCATTTCTCGTCGGGGGTCCCGATGGCCGCTGCTTCGGAAACGGCTTCGTGTTGGCTGGTGAAGTTTTCCAGGTCCAGGGAGGAAACCCATTCGCCGCCGGACTTGATGACATCTTTGAGGCGGTCTGTAATTTGCACGTACCCTTCTTCGTCGATGTAGGCCACGTCGCCTCCGTGCAGCCAGCCGTCCCGCCACAGCTCTTTGGTCCGCTCCGGGTCCTTGAAGTAGGCTTCCGTCAGCCAGGGGGTGCGCATCACCAGCTCGCCGGTGGTTTTGCCGTCGTGAGGAAGGAAATTTCCTTCGGCGTCCACGATCTCCACTTCGCATAAGGGGATGGGCAGACCGGCCTTGATCATGACGTCCAGCTTGCGGTCAAGGTCCCAGTCCTGCATGTGCTCTTTTAAAGTGGCGATAGTCACCACGGGAAAGGTTTCCGACATTCCGAAACCGGCGTAGATCTGGATCCCCAGCTCCATGGCCGCTTTCGCCAGCCCCTTGGGAAGGGCCGAACCGCCAATGATCACCTTCCAGCGGGAGAGGTCCACCTGCCTGGCCACCGGGCTGTTCACCAGCATGTGGATGATCGTCGGCACGCAGTGGGAGAAAGTGACCTTTTCCCGCAAGATAAGCTTTAAAAGGACTTCGGGCTCGTAGCGCCCCGGGTAGACCTGCTTCACGCCCAGGAGGGTGGCCACGTAGGGAATCCCCCAGGCGTGGGCGTGGAACATGGGGGTGAGCGGCATGTAAACGTCGTTGGAGCGGAAGCGCCCAGGGGCCTCGTAGGCTCCCGCCGTCAGGCCCACCACGAGGGTGTGCAGCACCACCTGCCGGTGGGAGAAATATACGCCCTTGGGCAGCCCGGTGGTGCCGGTGGTGTAGAAGGTGGTGGCCTTGGTGTTTTCGTCCAGGTCGGGGAAATCGTAAACCGGGGGCGCGTTTTGGAGCATCTCCTCGTATTCGATGGCGATGGGAAGTTTTGTTTCCGGCGCTTTTTCCTCGTCTTTGAGCAGGACGACCTTTTTCACCGTGGTGAGCTTGTCCCAGATGGCCTCCAGCAAAGGCAGGAAGTCGCTGTGCACCAGGACCACGTCGTCTTCGGCGTGGTTCATGGTGTAAAGGATCTGGTCCGGAGAGAGGCGCCAGTTCATCTTGTGCAGGACCGCCCCCATCATCGGGACGGCAAAGTAGCACTCCAGGTAGCGGTGGCTGTCGTAGTCGAAGACGCAGACCGTATCGCCCGGCTTCACCCCCAGCTTTTCCAGGCCGCCGGCCAGCCTGTTGATCCGCTCGTAAAGGGTCCGGTAGGTCAACCGCACTTTGTCCCGGTAGACAATTTCTTTGTTGGGGGAGTAGAGCAAAGGAGTGTTTAAAATTTTTTTAATGATCAACGGATACCTGTAACTTTCCCCCGGCTGGTAAACTTTTTTGGGCATGACAACTTTCCTCCTTATTTAAAGATTTTTTGGTAAATTGTTTTAATATTAAGTTAAATATTTTTTAAAAAATATTTTTTAGGCAAAAATAGTGCCCGCTGATCAAAACCTTATAATAAAATAATTTTCCGAATAGTTGTTATTTCTACCTCGAAAGGCCGATCTCCTCTTTCCCCCATATTAATCTTTAGCAAGCGGGTGGTAAGCGGGGACGGTTCTTGTTTGCTTTTAAGCTCGGCAAATGTCCGGCCCGGCAAAGATGCCGGCCCCGGGAGTCCGCCCGGTGATTGTTTGCTGACCGGCTACAGCTCAAGCACGTCGCTGATCTCTTTCATCGCTTCCAAAGAGAGGGAGATAAATTCATCCAGAGATAAGCCCAGGTGTTCGCAAAGCATAATTGTCTCCCGGTTCACGTTGCGGGCGAAGGCTTTCTCCTTCATCCGCTTGCGGATCGATTTCGGCTCTACTCCGGTTAGTTTTCTATCCGGCCGGACCAGGGCCGCGGCCACAATCAAGCCGGTAATGGTTTCTCCGCAGCTAAGCGCGTAGTCCAGCGCAGACACCCGCGGAACTCCCAGCGCTTCTGCATTGTGGGCTTTAATGGCCGAAATGACGGCCTCACTCACCCCCAGTTCCGCCAGCAGCCGGGCGGTCACCAGGCCGTGCTCTGCCGGGGTATCTTTGGTTTCTTCGAAATCGAGATCGTGCAAAAGGCCCGCCCAGCCCCAGACTATTTTGTTTTCTCCCAGCCGCTCCGCCAGTTTTTCCATGATCGCCCGGGTCGCCTGGCAATGCTTGCGGAGGTTGTCCGCCGTGACCCGCTCGTCAAACAGCCGGCGCAGGGCAGCTTCGGAAGCGCCCAGCCCGGAAATGTAATCGTCGTCCGCCATTCCTTTCCTCTTCCTCCCGTTCAAGGATTTAGAAAAAATTTTTATCTTGTAGTATAATCACTACAAGAACGGTCTGCCGCCTTTTAAAAAATTCTGCCAAAAGCTTCTTTCCTATACTAATTATTCTACCCCTTTCTCCAAATTCCTTGTATTTGACAAAATACTTGCCAGCGGATAAACTATGAAAGGCAAAAGCATCCGGCGGCAGAGCTTGAAAATCTCGAAAAGGCAGAGGAGAAAATGGCCTGGAAAAAATTGACCACCGCCCATAACGACCTGGAGGCGGAGATGATCGGCGGCCTTTTGCGCGGCGCAGAAATCCCCTTCCAGCGCCGTTACAAAAGCATCAACCAATGCCTGAAAATAATCATGGGGCCTGTCGTGGCGGTGGAAATCTGGGTCCCGGAAGAACAACTGGCCGAAGCGCTGGCATTGCTCGAATCTTTTTCTAAAGACAACAATGGTGAAAACGAAAATAGCTATTGAAAGCGAAATTATCTTATAGTATAATCACAACAAGAACGATCTGCCGCTTTTCAAAAAATTCTGCCTTGCCGTTGGGGAGTCGCGAATACCATGAACCGAAAAGTTTCGCTTTGGTTAATGCTTGCCGGCCTGGCCATGCTGGCCGCGGGCCTTGCCCGGGGGGAAGCCGGGGAGGTCCTGGCCAAGGCCGTCCGGATTTGCCTGGAATGCATCGGGATCGGGTAAAGGTTCATGCAACTGATTGGTAAACGTCGCCTTGTCCAGTTGTTTTCTGCGCTCCTCACCAACAGTTATTTACCGAGTTTTTTTCAGCGGGACATTTACCAGGGACAGCTAAAGCGGCTCTGTGTCCCTTTTTTAAATTGCTACTCCTGTCCGGGAGCGGTTGCCGCCTGCCCGGTCGGTTCGCTGCAGTCTTTGCTGGTTTCGACCGGAGGCCGCCTATCATTTTACGTGCTGGGGCTGCTTACCCTGGCCGGAGCGGCGGCGGGCCGTTTTATTTGCGGGTGGCTGTGTCCATTCGGCCTGCTGCAGGAAGCGCTGGCCGGGCTAAGCCTAAAAAAATACCGGATTCCCGGATTTCTTACCCGGACAAAGTATCTCATCCTGATCCTTACCCTGCTTTTGCCGGCGCTCTGGCTCAACGAAAACGGCCTGGGTTCTTCCTACTTTTGTCAATACCTGTGCCCTGCCGGCACCCTGGAGGCAGGATTGCTGCTGGGTCTGGGAAGACCGGAACTGCGCGCCCTGCTGGGCCCGTTGTTTACCTGGAAAGTGGCCGTTCTGGGGGCTTTTTTAGCCGCGATGATCTTCACCTACCGCCCTTTCTGCCGGACCGCCTGTCCCCTGGGGGCGTTTTACGGCCTCTTTAATCCCGTCAGCCTCTGGCGCGTGGAAGTGGCGGCCGTCCGCTGCAACGATTGCCGGGCCTGCCGGAAAAGCTGCCCCCTGGATATTCCGGTTTACCGCCGGCCCAACAGCCCGGAGTGTATTCGTTGCCTGGCCTGCCTGCAGGCGTGCCCGCAGGGGGCGCTCACCTTTAGCGCCGGTGGCTGCGCCGGGGTGCAGGCGCAGCCCGGCGCCGGCCGGGCAAAAGCAAAATAAAACCTGGGTTGATCAAGAAAGGGACTTGAAATGCCGAAAAAAATTTTTTTGGTCCTTTTTGCCGCTCTAGTCGCCTTCGTTCTTCTGGCAGGCTGCGGAGCAACCAAAACGGCTGGGGAAAAAACCGGTAAAACCGTCCGGGACGCCGCCAAAACCAGTGAAAAAACGGGCGGGGCGCAACTCGGACCGCCCGCCCCGGGGCCCAAACCGGGCGAAAAAGCCCCAGCCTTTAAACTTCCGGAATTAAACAGTCAAAAGGAAGTAGCTTTCCCGGAGGATTTTCAAGGCAAAAGGACGGCCCTGCTCTTTTTCTCCGCCGGGTGAGGGCCCTGTGTGACGGAAGTGCTGCAGTTGCAGCCACACCTGG
>JBFMEJ010000005.1:0-17693 GCA_040753275.1 Bacillota bacterium | reverse complement strand
CCTTCTCCACGTTCGCCTGGAAACCGGACGCTCCCACCACATCCGCGTCCACCTGGCTTATCTGGGTCACCCGCTGGTAGGGGACAGCAAATACGCACCGAAAAGGAGCCATTACGGCCTGGCGGGCCAGTTTCTGCACGCCGCCGTTCTCGGCTTTACGCATCCCCGCACCGGAGACTACCTGGAATTCGAAGCTCCTTTGCCTGCCGAGCTGGCTGAATTTTTGCGCAAAATAGGCGATGGTTAGTTTTTTGATCAAAAGGCCGATAGAGATAATTAAATTTTGTTTGATCAGTGCCTGATCCAGGTAATCACGTTTAAGAAAAACGCCGCCAGACCGGCGGCCATCAAGGGACCGACCGGGATCCCCCCCAGAAAAGTGATCCCGAAGATCGACCCGACAACCAGGCCGAAGATGATTTCCGGTTCCACCTGCAGCAGTTTTAAGCCTTCGCTGTTTAAGCAGGTGGCCAGGGCGCCGCTGACGATGGCCAGGATTCCCGGCAGGCTGATGAAATTGGAAAGCATTTCACGTTCGGTAATTTTCCCGGTGGCCAAAGGAACGAGAATAGAGAGCAGCAAAAAAAGCAGGCCCAGTTCCAGGCCGCGTTTTTCCAGCAGGGGAAAGACAAAATTTAAGTTGGAAAACTTCAGGATTAATAAGATGCAGGCCGCCGTAGCAATTAAATTGGAGCGGGCAATGATTCCGATGAGCAACAGGATGACCAGCATGTTCACGCCGGACATAAACTTCGCCTCTTATTGCAGGACAGGTTTTTTTAAATATATGCCGGGAAGAAGAAAATTATGGCAATTGTTTTAAACAGCAAATCCCGGGACTAAACCGGGAAATTTTTAAATCGATTGCCCGGGGATATGGATCTTCCCCGGGCAATGTTCAGCCACCCGCCTTTTGAGTGCCCCCCCATGGAAATGTATGTTCACTCCGTAATACAACGAAAATCTATTATTGGGTACCTTTGTGCCTTTGTGCCTATTAAGCTTTGTGCCTGACGTTTTCCTGTAGTCTGCTCTTGAACGTAAATTACCGCCCGGGCCTTACCCCGCTTTACAATCGAGGACGGTCTTCAGCGTATCCGCACGCAGGCCCACCCGCAAGGCTTCCAGCGCCATTACATCGTGCGGGGGGATATTGCCGAGGTTTACATCCGGCCCGAACCTTAAGATCAGTTCCTGTTGCTGACTTTTTAGCGGCGCTTCCCAGATCAGGAACCGGTGATCATCGATGGCCGAAAGCAACTCCTCCAGTTCGGACTCCTGAAAACGGCCCTGTTCGTTATAAATGCCGGCGTTGATCCCGGAATCGCGCCCCTCTAAAATTACCCGGTAGGCCCCATTATCCAGATCCTGCTTGATTTGCCTGGCTAACTGGTGGGGCGTTCTCCGTTGCAACCGGTCTTTTTTGCCTACTTCCGTTAAAACCAGAAAACCCAGTCCGGCTGCCATAGCAATTGCTTTTTCTCTCACCTCGCTGTCCAGGGTGATCGTTCCGTCAGAAACTTCGATGGCGGTAAAACCAAGCTCCCTTGCCAGATGCAGGTATTCCGCCAGTTTGTTTTGAAGAATGGCTACTTCTAAAAAAGTGCCGCCTGGATAGATTTCAACTCCGAATGATTTAACTAGTTGAATTTTTTCTGCTAAAATTTCCGGGGTATATAAAGCTGAGGTGCCGAAACCAAGCTTGAAAAAGTCGATATACTGGCTGCAGAGATGAAGCAAATCGCGCGTTTCCCCCAGGCCCAAGCCCTTGTCGATAATCATGGTTAATCCTTGCTCCCGCGGCTTTTCCTGCCTGTTGCCCAGGGGGAAACTTAAAATTTCTTTCCATGTTTTGGTTACGCCATTCATTCCGTTTTACTCCTTTCCCAAGTTTTAAATTCTTCTGACACCTCCCCAGAAATTAGGAATTAGAAATTAGGAATTATAAATTAGGAATTAGGGGCTAGGAATTAGGGATAGATACTCCCAACCCCGAATTCCCATTCCCCGATTCCTGATCCCTAACTTATTCAGTGCAGAAGGAGGAAGTGACCATGGAAAAAGTAGCAATAACCGGTATAAATGGCTTTATTTTGTGGGTTTGCGGGCGGGATTAAACGTGAACAATGGTTGGGGTTTGCCGGCCGGAACCTGTTCTGTCCGGTCCGGCGGGGGTTTTTCCGCGCCGATAGTAATGTCCCCGCTCCGGATCAAAAATGCCGCCAGCAAGGCGGCCGCCGTTGCCAGGGCGGCGCCGCTCCAGAACATAAAGGGTTGCCCCTTACTCATCAAAAGGCCGAAGAGCGGCGGGCCGAAGGCCACTCCGAAGAAGCGCACGCTGCCGTAAAGGGAGGTGACCAGCCCCCGCCTTTCGCTGGCCGTGGAACTGGTGATGATTGTGTTCAGGCAGGGAAGCGTCAGTCCCGTGCCTACGCCGGCGAGGGAGATTGCCACAAAGAAAAAAATGGTTTGCCGGAAGATCCCCAGCGCCGCCAGAGAGGCGGTAATCAGGCCAAGCCCGGCGACCACCAGCCATTTCATCAGGGCGGCCTTCTTTTTAATCAGGGTGCCCGTAGCGTAAGACGTTGCGCACATGAATAAAACCGGGATGGCCAGGGCCGCTCCTTTCCGGATGCCGTTGTAGCGAAAAACGGTTTCTAAGTGCTCGGATAAAAAGAAAAGGACGCCGAATAAAAGAAGCAGGGCCATCATCCCGCCAAAAAAGGAGGTCAGCAGCAGCACCGACCTTTTTTCAAAAACTCCGCCGAAAGATTGGAGATACTGGCCGATGCTCCGGGTGGACCGGTTTGCCGGGGGTTCCTTGACCAGCAGCCAAAGCCCCGCCACGGCTGGAAGCACAGCCAGGGGAAAGAAGAGGAAGGCGGCGTACCAGGTGATTAAGCCCAGCGCGGCGCCCAGGACGGGGCTGACCACCTTCCCGAAGCCGTTGGCGGCCTCGATGATGCCCAGGGCCCGGGAGCGCCATTTTCCGCTAAAAAGATCGCCGCACAGGGCCATGGCGATGGGCGCCGTTCCGGCCGCGCCGATCCCCTGGAGAATCCGCCCGCCCAGAATCAAGGAATAAGTTCCGTTCTTGACAAAGACGGCTGTCAACCCGGCCATTACCCCGCCAAGGCCGTAGAGAATAAGGGAGGGAATAATCACCTTTTTGCGTCCGTAGCGGTCGGACAGAAAGCCGGCCAGAGGGATAATCAGGCCGGCCGGAACAGAAAACAGGGTGATCAGCAGGCTGACCTTAAACTGGGTGAGCTGCAGGGCACTTTTGATGGCCGGCAGAACGGGGATCAACAGGGAATTGCCCAGGACCATAATAAAGGGGACGCTGCTTAAGGCGGCCAGGACGGAAGGCTTAAACGCCTCCTTTGCATCAGTGTTCTCCCCCACGAATTACAAGCCCCTTTATCAAGAAATTTAAAGCAGGTCAACACATGAACATTTTTTCCTTTCTTTCGGAAGGTATGCATTTATCCGCTTCCTCCCACATATGAAATAATAGGTAAAAGCAGCAGGGGATGCCAATAACAAGGAGGAGAAGGAGTGTTCTTTTTATTTGACCACACTGTTTTTTTGATGGCCGGGCTGCGCATTTTGTCGGCCACCATTGAGTTTAGCGCCGCTTTATTGATGCTGCATTTCAACCGGCTGGAGACGGCTTTCAAGATTAATTGTTTACTGGCGATGGTGGGCCCGACGATCTTGCTGACCACGACCACCCTGGGCCTGGCCGGCCTGGCCGGCCGGCTGGCGCCTTCCACCATGGCCATAATTTTGCTGGGAGTAATTTTAATTATTATCGGCGTGAATAGAATTTAAAGCAGGAGGCGAGGTGAGACCGGTGAATGTCCGTTTATTTTTGGCGGTGAGGGGAAGGACCCTGTTGGCAATCTTCGGCATCCTTTTTCTGGCCGTCGCTGGATGCGGTTTTTTCGGCTTGTTCGCCGCGGAAAAAGTTATTCCGGAACAGCTTTTTGCGCAGGCAGTCCAAAAAACTTTGGCCAGCAAGTCTTTTCGCTACCAGGTGGAGGTGAAAACGGAAAACCAGGGGGTTTTAAGTCAGGTGGAAGGAGCCTGGGTGAGCCCCAACCGGGTCCACTTGCAGGGCCAGATGTATAATACGCCGGTGGAATTCATTCAGATCGGAGAAACAACCTACCTGAAGGACTTCTGGACGAAAAAATGGCTCGCCTTAAAGGGCAACAAGATCGGCCAGGCGCAGCTCTACGTGAACGAACTGGCCCCCTTAACCTTCTTAAACTTTAAAAGCGTGTTTGATCTTCGTTACTGCGGGCGGGAAAAGACTGCGGAGGGTAAAGCACTGGTCCTGGAGTGCCGGCCGCAACTGCAGGAATTCCTGGTTAAAGAAAAGGAACGGGAATACCGGGGCAGAGTGTGGATTGACGCCAAAGACCGGCGGGTCCGGCAGGTCTTGTTGCAACCGGCGGAACCCGGGGCGAAAAACCTGCCCACTGTTTTGGTCAGGTTTTGGGATTACGACCGGGACATTGCCATCGCGCCGCCGGTAAAAAGTTAAGATTGAAAAGACCGGCCCCGCGAAGTAAAATAAGAATGATCAAAGGCGTAAAAAGGCGAACCTTTCATTGACTATTCTCCTGTTTGCCTGTTATAATTACTCCGGTTTGAAGATCTGAAAGCGGCGGCTAAGGGGTGAAGGCCGTGCATCCCCACATGGAAAAAGTATTGCTGACCGAAGATGAAATTCAGCGCCGGGTCCGGCAAATGGCCGAGCAAATTTCCGCCGACTACGCCGGAAAGGAGCCTTTACTGGTAGGGATCCTGAAGGGGGCCTTTGTTTTTTTGGCGGATTTGGTGCGCAATTTAACGATCCCCGTCCACCTGGACTTTATGGCCGTTTCCAGTTACGGCAGCGCCAGCGAATCCACCGGCGCAGTGCGGATTTTAAAGGATCTGGACCAGAGCATTGAAGGGGTGCACGTGCTGCTCGTCGAGGATATCGTGGATACCGGTCTGACCCTGAATTACCTGATGGAAAATTTGCGTGCCCGCGGGCCGGCCACCTTGAAGGTCTGCACCTTGTTGGACAAGCCTGCCCGGCGGCTGGTGAAAGTCGAGCCCGACTACAACGGTTTTGCCATCCCGGATGAATTTGTGGTCGGCTACGGACTGGACTACAACGGCAACTACCGTCATTTTCGAGATATTATGGTCCTAAAAAGGGAAGTATACGCCAGGTAGGAGGAAAAAATGCAGCTGCAACCGGAAAAAGAACTGGTCGTCGTTTTGGACTTCGGCGGCCAGTACAGCCACTTGATCGCCCGGCGCATCCGGGAGAGCAGGGTTTTTTGCGAAATGCTGCCCTACCATACCCCGCTTGCGGAGATTAAAGCCAAATCTCCCCGGGGGATCGTTTTTTCCGGAGGGCCGGCCAGCGTTTATCAAAACGGGGCGCCCCAATGCGACCCCGGCATTTATGAGCTGGGCATTCCCATTTTAGGGATTTGCTACGGGATGCAACTGATGACCCTCCAGCTCGGCGGCGTGGTGGCCCCCGCGGAGTACAGGGAGTACGGTAAGGCCGCCCTGGAGGTGCTGGCGCCCGATCAAATTTTGCAGGGGCTCGCTCCCCGGGAGCAGTGCTGGATGAGCCACGGGGACCGGGTGGAGGCGGCGCCCCCGGGTTTTCAGGTTCTCGCCCGGACGGAGCAGGCACCGGTAGCCGCCATTGCTCAAGAGCAAAAGAAAATTTACGGCGTGCAGTTCCACCCGGAAGTGGTGCATACGCCAAAGGGAAAAGCGATTTTGGAAAATTTCCTGTATGGCGTATGCGGGTGCAACGGTTTATGGACAATGGGCTCTTTTATCGAGCGCGCCACGGAGGAGATCAAAGAACAGGCGGGCGAAGGTCGGGCAATCTGCGCCTTAAGCGGCGGGGTGGATTCTTCGGTGGCGGCGGTGCTGGTTCACCGGGCCATCGGTGACCGGTTAAGTTGCGTCTTTGTCAACCACGGCCTGCTCCGGAAAGGCGAGCCGGACCAGGTTGTCCGGACGTTTCAAGATCAATTCGGAATAAAACTGATTTACGTGGACACGACGCAAAGATTTCTCGAGCGCCTGGCGGGAGTGGTTGATCCGGAGCGCAAGCGGAAGATCATCGGGGAGCAGTTTATCCGGGTTTTTGAAGAGGAAGCCCGGAAATTGGGGAAAGTAGATTTTTTAGTGCAGGGCACCCTCTATCCCGACGTGGTGGAAAGCGGCACGGCTACCGCCGCGGTGATCAAAACCCACCACAATGTGGGCGGGCTGCCGGAGGATATGCGGCTCCAGCTCATCGAGCCCCTGCGCTGGTTGTTTAAAGACGAAGTGCGGGCGCTGGGTTTGGAGCTGGGCCTGCCCGAGGAAGTAATCTGGCGCCAGCCTTTCCCGGGACCGGGGCTGGCCGTGCGCATTTTGGGGGAAGTAACCGGGGAGCGGCTCGCCCTTTTGAGGGAAGCCGATGCCATCGTCACGTCCGAAATCAAGGCGGCCGGGCTGCACAGGGAGGTCTGGCAGTACTTTGCCGTGCTCACGGATTTGCGCAGCGTCGGCGTGATGGGGGACGGGCGGACTTACGGCTACACCGTTGCGGTGCGGGCCGTCACCAGCGAAGACGCCATGACGGCGGACTGGGCGCGCCTGCCTTTTGAGGTACTGGAGCGCATCTCCAACCGCATTGTGAACGAGGTGCCCGGGATTAACCGGGTGGTTTACGACATCACCTCCAAGCCGCCGGCCACCATCGAGTGGGAGTAAGTCTGGTGGTCAGTCGTCAGATGCCCAAAGTCAGAAAAAGAGCAGGGGGAAGTGCTCATGGGGAAACCTTTAGTAGGAATAGTTGTGGGCAGCGACTCCGACCTTCCCGTCATCAAAGATGCCTGCGCAATGCTTGATCAACTGGGGATCGTCCACGAGGTGGTGATCGCCTCTGCTCACCGGACGCCGGAAAAGGCGGTTGGTTACGCCAGATCCGCAGCGGAGCGGGGCCTGCAGGTAATTATCGCCGCCGCCGGGGGAGCGGCCCACCTGCCCGGCGTGCTGGCCGCGCATACCTGTTTGCCGGTAATCGGCGTTCCCATCCAGACGGGAGCGTTAGACGGCGTGGACGCCCTTTATTCTATCGTCCAGATGCCGGCCGGCGTTCCCGTGGCGGCGGTAGCCATCAACGGGGCGAAAAACGCCGCCCTGCTGGCCGTCCAGATTATCGGCGCCGCCGATCCGGCGGTGCGGGAAAAAATCGTCCGGTATAAAGAAGATCTGGCCGCCCAGGTGGAGGCCAAAGCAGCCCGGCTGGCCGAACTGGGCATCGACCGCTACCTGGGGGAATAGAAGTCGGAGGTCGGAGTTGTCCATGAGAACCCTCGTTTTCTCCATATAATGATGAAAATGAGGGCTGGAATTTGTCCGGGCGAGCGACATCTGCGAAGGGTCGGGAACCAGACTTAAGCCGCAGCCGCGGCAAGCGAACCGGCAGCGCATGTGAGAAGTGGGAAGTGAGAAGTTGGAAGTGGGAAATTAATAATCTCACTTCTAACTTCCCACCTCTCACTTCTCAATTGGTCGACCCGGAGCAGCGGAGCGAGCCGGACAATTCCAGCCCATGCTAAGGAATGATAGAACGTTATTTTCAAGGGAGTTAAAGGCATGATCGAACGCTATACGCTGCCCGAAATGAAGGAAATCTGGTCGGAAGAAAGCAAATTTAAAACCTGGCTCGCGGTGGAAATCTACGCCTGCGAGGCCCAGGCCCAGCGCGGCCTGGTCCCGCCGGAGGCTTTGCAGGAAATCAAGACCAAGGCCAATTTCAACATTTCGCGCATCAACGAAATCGAGGCCGTCGTCAACCACGACGTCATCGCTTTTCTGACCTGCGTCGGGGAATATGTGGGCGAAGCCTCCAAATATATTCACCTGGGCCTCACTTCCTACGACGTGGTCGACACCGCCCTGTCCGTCCGGATGAAAAAAGCGGGCGAACAAATTTTGCGCCGCCTGCAGGATCTGCGCGCGGCCTTAATCGAAAAAGCACAGGAGCACAGATATACCCTAATGATGGGGCGCACCCACGGGGTCCACGCCGAACCCATCACCTTTGGTTTAAAAATGCTGCTCTGGGTGGCGGAAGTGGAGCGGTGCAGCGGACGGATGCAAAAGGCCGTCGACACGATCAGCGTAGGGAAGCTTTCCGGGGCGGTAGGCACCTACGCCACCATCGATCCCGGCGTCGAAGAATACGTCTGCCGGCGCCTGGGCCTGCGCCCGGCGCGCGTCTCCACCCAGATCCTGCAAAGGGACCGCCATTCCGAATACCTGACCACCATTGCGGTAATCGGCAGCTCCCTGGAAAAATTTGCCCAGGAAATCAGGCACCTGCAGCGCACCGAAGTGCTGGAGGCCGAAGAATTTTTTGCCAAAGGACAAAAGGGTTCTTCGGCCATGCCGCATAAACGCAACCCCATTGTATCGGAAAGGATCTGCGGGCTGGCCCGGCTTTTGCGGGGCAATGCCCTGGCTGCCATGGAAAACGTGGCCCTCTGGCACGAGCGGGACATCTCGCACTCCTCGGTGGAACGGGTAATTATCCCGGACAGCACCATTGCCCTGGATTACATGCTTTATAAAACCACCGAAATGATTAAAAGTTTGCTTGTTTATCCCGAAAGAATGGCGGAAAACCTCCGGCGCAGCCACGGCCTGGTCTTTTCCCAGCGGGTACTGCTGGCCCTGATTGAAAAAGGCTTAACGCGGGAGAAAGCGTACGCCCTGGTCCAGCGCAACGCCATGGAATCCTGGAGCAAGGGCCGGGATTTTCAGGATCTCCTGAAAACAGATCCGGAGCTGACCGGAAACCTGCCGCCCGGGGAGATCGAAAAATTGTTTGATTACAGTTACTACCTTAAACATATTGATGATATTTACCGGCGGTTTGGCTTGTAAGGGAGACGGCCAAAGTGGAGAAGTTAAAAGAAGCGTGCGGTATTTTTGGAATTTATGCTCCCGGAAAAGATGTCGCCCGGTTGACCTATTACGGGCTGTACGCTCTGCAGCACCGGGGCCAGGAAAGCGCGGGAATCGCCGTGGCCGACGGACGCAAAATCAGCCTGTATAAAGGAATGGGTCTGGTGCCGGAAGTTTTCAGCGGTCAGGAAATAGATAATTTCAGCGGTCACCTGGCGATCGGGCACGTCCGTTATTCCACCACCGGCGCCAGCCAGCCGATTAACGCCCAGCCGCTGGTCTTCCGGTATTCGGGCGGCATGATCGGCCTGGCCCACAACGGGAACCTGACCAACGCTGCTGAGTTAAGCGCCAGTCTTACTTCCACCGGTTCCGTTTTTCAAACGACCACCGACAGCGAAGTAATCGTCAACTTAATTGCCCGGTACAGCCAGACGGGACTGGTCAACGCCCTGATGAAGTGCATGATTTCCCTGGCCGGCGCCTATTCGCTGGTGATTTTAACGGAAAATCAACTTTTGGCCGTCCGTGATCCCTACGGTTTTCGCCCGTTGTGCGTCGGCGAACTGGAAGACGCCCAGGGATACGTGGTAGCATCGGAGTCCTGCGCCCTGGATACCGTTGGGGCGCGTTTCATCCGGGACGTCGCCCCGGGGGAAATTGTCATTATCGACGGGGAAGGGCTTGCTTCCGTTCAGGGGCAACCGGGCAGGCAAAATGCCCACTGCATCTTTGAATACATTTACTTTGCCCGCCCGGACAGCTGCCTCGACGGCTTCCACGTAAATCAGGTGCGCCGTTTGATGGGCCGTTGCCTGGCCAAAGAATATCCGGTGCAGGCTGACCTGGTCATTCCTGTGCCCGACTCGGGGGTTTCGGCGGCACGCGGCTACGCGGAAGCTTCCGGGATTCCTTTTGAGGAAGGATTGATGAAAAACAGGTATATCGGCCGCACTTTCATCCAGCCCAGCCAGGATATGCGGGACCTGGGCGTGCGTTTAAAGTTGAATCCGGCGCGCGAAATTCTGGCCGGAAAAAGCGTAGTCATGGTGGACGACTCGCTGGTTCGCGGCACGACCAGCGGCAAGATCGTCAAGATGCTTAAAGAGTGTGGGGTAAAAGAAGTGCATTTGCTCTTGAGTTCGCCGCCCATCGTCCATTCCTGTTACTACGGAATAGATACGTCCAACCGGGGTGAATTGATTGCCGCCCAAAAGCCCATCGAGGAGATCCGCCGGTTTATCGGGGCGGACGGCCTGCATTACCTGAGCCTGGAAGGCATGCTCGACATCTTTGGAGAACGCCGGAATGATTTTTGTACCGCCTGTTTTTCCGGAAACTATCCGGTAAAGATCCAGCCGTCCGCTGGGGGAAAGGATGCTCTGGAATAATCATGGAAAAAAGAAAAGCAATGGGGTTAACTTACGCCGGCGCCGGAGTGGACATTTCCGCCGCCAACCGGGCGGTGGATTTGCTGCGGGGGATCGCGAAAAGCACTGCCCGGCCGGAGGTTTTAAGCGACATCGGGAGTTTTAGCGGCCTTTTTGCCCTGGACGCCCGGCGGTACCGGGAGCCGGTGCTGGTTGCGGGCACCGACGGGGTGGGCACCAAGTTAAAGGTGGCCATGCTGATGGACCGGCACGATACGGTGGGCATCGACCTGGTGGCGATGTGCGCCAACGACATCGTCACCTGCGGCGCGGAGCCCCTGTTTTTTCTGGACTACCTGGCGGTGGGCCGGCTGGTTCCGGAAAAAGTGGCCGCCATCGTTTCCGGTGTGGCGCAGGGCTGCCGGCAGGCCGGCTGCGCTCTGCTCGGGGGCGAAACGGCCGAGATGCCGGGTTTTTACGGTCCGGAGGAATACGATCTGGCCGGCTTTGTCGTCGGTGTGGCGGAAAAGGACAGGATTATTGACGGCTCCCGGATCGAACCCGGCGATTGTCTGCTCGGCCTTGCTTCCGCCGGCCTGCACAGCAACGGTTATTCCCTGGCCCGCAAAGCCTTTTTCGAGGCGGCCGGTTACCGGGTGGATACGTACTGCCCGGAATTGGGCCGCACCGTCGGTGAGGAAATGCTGGTCCCCACCCGCATTTACGTGAAAACAGTGCTGGGTTTGCTGGAAAAATACGATTTAAAGGGAATCGCCCACATCACCGGCGGCGGGATTACGGAAAATCTCCCGCGGATCCTGCCGGAAGGGACGGCCGCCCGCATCGAACGCAATTCCTGGCCCGTTCCGCCGGTTTTCGGGCTCATCCAAAAAATCGGTCAGGTGACGGACGACGAAATGTTCCGGACTTTTAACCTGGGCCTGGGCATGATCCTGGCGGTTTCTCCCGGGCAGGTCGACGCCTGCCTCGCCCGGCTGGCCGAAATGGGCGAACGGGCTTACCTGGTGGGACAGGTGGTGGCCGGCGACCGGAAAGTAGAATACATTTGAGTCGTTTGCAGTGTGGTAGCAAGCTGCTGGGAGAAAAGCCTCAGCGAAAAAAACATGATGGAGGCGCCCTCGTGGTTTGCTGTTGGAGGTGGATACAGTGGATTCAAAAGAAAACGCTATAGAAATAGTGAAGCGCTATGCCGGGGCTTTGAAGCAAAGGCGAATTGAAAAAGGAACTCGCGCGGGCCAAGATGAAAAAGGCGCGGGAAACCTGGGTATTTAACCTGGTTAGAAGATTATACCAGGGGGAAGGTGATCTCTTGCTTTTGCGTGTAGGGGTCCTGGCTTCCGGACGCGGCTCTAACTTGCAGGCGATTATGGACGCCTGCCGGGAAGGGCGGATACCGGCGCAGGTGGTTGTCGTCATCAGTGACAGGGAAAACGCTTTCGCTCTCAAGCGCGCCCGCGACGCCGGCATTCCCGCTCTTTATTTCAATCCGGAAAGTTTCGCCGGGAAGCAGGATTATGAACAGGCGGTGGTGTCCGCCTTAAAAAAATATCAGGTGGAACTGGTCTGCCTGGCAGGATATATGCGCCTGGCGGGGAAAACTATGCTTGACGCTTATCCCAACCGGGTGATTAACATCCATCCGGCCTTGCTGCCGGCCTTCCCCGGCCTGCACGGACAAAGGCAGGCTTTGGAGTACGGCGTCCGGTTCAGCGGATGCACTGTTCATTTTGTGGACGAGGGGTGTGATACGGGGCCGATCATTCTCCAGGCGGTGGTGCCCGTTTTTGACACCGACACAGAAGAGACTCTTGCGGAACGCATTTTAGAACAGGAGCACCGCATTTACCCCGAGGCCATCAGGCTTTTTGCCGAGGGCCGGCTGAGGATTGAGGGGCGGAGGGTGCTTATTGAAAATTACAAGGGGGAAGCGTAAGGTAAATCGGATCCCTCCTCAGAAAAATAGGGATTAGGGATTAGGGGATAGGGATTAGGGATTAAAGAAAAGAGGGGGAGATTATTTTGATTGTCAAGCGTGCCTTAATCAGTGTGTCTGATAAAACGGGCCTCCGGGAATTTGCCCGGGGCCTGGTCGAGCTGGGAGTCGAAATTATTTCCACCGGCGGCACCGCCAAAGCACTGCGGGAAGCGGGCCTGCCGGTAACTTATATTTCCGACGTCACTGGCTTTCCGGAAATCCTGGACGGCCGGGTGAAGACCCTGCACCCCCGGGTGCACGCGGGCATCCTGGCCCGGCGCGAAGACGCCCACTTAAGCCAGCTTAAAGAACACGGCATTGCGCCCATCGACCTGGTGGCGGTTAATCTCTACCCCTTCCGGGAAACCGTAGCCAGGGCCGGCGTAACCCTGGAAGAAGCCATCGAAAACATCGATATCGGCGGGCCGGCCATGATCCGGGCGGCGGCGAAGAATTACCGGCACGTGCTGGTGGTGGTCAGTCCGCAAGATTACGACGCGGTGCTGGAAGCCCTGCGCAGCCGCCGGGTCGACGAAGCATTCCGGCTGCGTCTGGCCCGGGAGGCGTTTTCCCACGTCTGTGCCTACGACGCTGCCATTGCCGGTTACCTGCGCAAGGTTTCCGGTGAAACCGATGATGATCTTTTTCCAGCGACCATGATCCTTACGGGCGAACTCGTGCAAAAGCTTCGCTACGGCGAGAATCCCCATCAAAAAGCGGCTTTTTATAAAACGCCCGGGGTGGCCGGGGCCTGCGTGGGAAACGCCGTTCAGCTTACCGGAAAGGAACTCTCCTACAATAACATTCTCGATCTCAACGCAGCTTTTGAACTGGTGCGGGAATTTATCGAACCCACCGTGGTGATTATCAAGCACAATAACCCCTGCGGGGCGGCCAGCACCGACGATCTGGCGGAAGCTTACCGGCGGGCCTACGCGGGGGATCCCGTGTCCGCTTTTGGGGGCATCGTCGCCTGCAATCGTCCGGTTGACGAAGCCACCGCCAAAGAAATGGTGAAAATCTTTTTGGAGGCGATCATCGCCCCCGATTATACCCCGGAAGCGCTGCGCATCCTCGGGCAAAAGAAAGATTTGCGCTGTCTGAAGACGGGGCCGGTGGCCGGTCAAACCAACGATCCGCTGGAGGTGCGCAAGGTCAACGGCGGCTTTTTGCTCCAGGAGGCCGACCGGGAAATGGTCATTCCCGAAAAAGTCCAGGTCGTTACCGAAAAGCAGCCCACGGACGAACAGCTTGCCGAGCTTGCCTTCGCCATGGCCATCGTGAAGCATGTTAAATCCAACGCCATTGTGGTCACGAAGGACCGCCAGCTGATCGGCGTGGGTGCCGGGCAGATGAACCGGGTAGGCGCGGCCCGCATCGCTTTGGCCCAGGCGGGGGAGCGCGCCAGGGGGGCCGTGCTGGCTTCGGACGCTTTTTTCCCCTTCCGGGACACTGTGGACGAGGCGGCCCGCGCGGGCATCGCCGCCATCGTTCAGCCCGGCGGTTCCCTGCGGGACGAAGAATCCATCGCCGCCTGCAACGAATACGGCATCCCGATGATTTTTACGGGGATGAGGCATTTTAAGCATTAAGGAAAGGATAAAGGAACAGAGGGACAAAGGCACAGAGGGACGGAGGAGTTGCCCATTAGAACAATCGTTCCCGCCATTAATGATGAAAATGAGGGCTGGAATTTGTCCGGGCGAGCGACATATGCGCAGGGCTGGTAACGAAACACGGCGCAGGTGAGGCAAGCGAACCGGCAGCGCGAATCGCGCAGATAACAGGATGCAGAAAAGCAGTTTATAACGCCTGAGAACAACTGGAGTAAGAAAATTGACGTTTCAAGCGCATTATGCAGCGCTGCTTGGTTCGCTCCGAACCAAGCCGATGTTTCGTCAGCCCGGAGCATCGGAGCGAGCCGGACAATTCCAGCCCGATGGGAAATGATGGTATAAGCGAGTCAAGTTATTTTATAATAAGTTACGGAGGATTTTGCATGAAGGTTTTGGTAGTGGGGGGCGGCGGCCGGGAGCACGCTCTGGTCTGGAAGCTCCGCCAGAGCTCTCGGGTAAACAAAATCTTTTGCGCCCCGGGAAACGCCGGCATCGCCCGCCTGGCCTCCTGCGTGGAGGTAAAGGCGGAAGATATCGGCGGGCTGCTTTCCTTTGCCCGCCAAGAGAAGATCGATCTGACCATCGTGGGTCCGGAGGCGCCGTTAGTAGCAGGGATTGTGGACGCCTTTGAGCGGGCGGATTTGGCTGTCTTTGGCCCTTCCGCCAAAGCCGCCGCTATCGAAGGGAGCAAGGTCTGGGCCAAGACATTAATGGCCAAATACAATATCCCCACGGCGGATTTCGCTGTCTTTGACCGTCCCCGAGAGGCAAAAGAATACGTTTTAAAACGCGGCGCTCCTGTTGTGGTGAAGGCCGACGGCCTGGCTGCCGGCAAGGGGGTCAAGGTATGCGCCACTACCGACGGGGCGTTGGCGGCCATCGCCGAGATAATGGAAAAAAGAATTTTCGGCCGGGCCGGGGAGCGGGTGGTCGTTGAAGAATGCTTGACCGGGGAAGAGGTGAGTATTCTGGCCTTTACGGACGGCGAATCCGTTTTGCCCATGCTGGCCGCCCAGGACCACAAGCAGGTTTACGACAACGACCAGGGGCCCAATACCGGCGGGATGGGCGCCTACGCTCCGGCGCCGGTCTGCACGCCCCGGGTTTCCGAAGAGGCACTGCAAAAAATTTTAATTCCCCTGGTCAAGGGTTTGGCCAACGAAGGATGTCCCTACCGCGGCGTGCTTTACGCCGGGCTGATGGTGACGCAGGAAGGACCGAAAGTGCTGGAATTTAACGCCCGCTTCGGTGATCCCGAAGCGCAGCCGCTGCTCATGTTGCTCCAGACGGATCTGGTGGATGTCTGCGAAGCCGTCTTAACCGGCCGGCTGGCCGCCCAAAACATCTGCTGGGCGGAAGGCGCCGCCGTGTGCGTGGTTCTGGCGTCTGGCGGGTACCCCGGTTCCTACGCCAAAGGGAAAGTGATTAAGGGGCTGGAAAACGTCCCCGACGATATCCTGGTTTTCCACGCCGGCACCGCCCTGGTCGACGGACAGACGGTCACCGCCGGCGGTCGGGTGCTCGGGGTGACGGCGGCGGCGAAAGGGATCCGGGATGCCATCATCCGCGCTTACGAGGGAGTCCAGGAAATCAGTTTTGAAGGGATGCACTACCGTCGCGACATCGGGCAAAAGGCTTTAAAATATGAAAAAGGATTTTTTGAGCGGGGCGTCGAAAGCTAAAAGTGTTATCGTTATCACCAATGCCTGGTTTCCCAAGGAGAGTTGAAGATGGTTTTCGATCTAAAAAGGGTTCTGCGTCACGATCTCGAAAACCTGGCGCCGTACCGGGTCGAGCCCTCCAAAAACGGCCTGCTTAGACTTGACGCCAACGAAAACCCTTTTGACTTCCCCCTTTTTCTGCAAGAGGAAATTTACCGGCAATGGAGGTCGGGCTTTTTTACCCGCTATCCCGACGACCTGGCCGGCGAATTGAGGAAGGCAATTTCTCAATTTACCGGCGTGCCGGTGGAAGGAATCATCGCCGGCAACGGTTCGGACGAACTGATTTTAAATTTATGTCTGGCCGTCGGCAACGGTGCGCAGGTGGCCATCGCCACGCCCACTTTTTCCATGTACCGGGTGAACAGCCTGATTGCAGGGGCCGTACCCGTAGAAATACCGCGGTTGAAAGCGGGATTTGCACTGGATCTGGACCGCTTAAGCGAGATCGCGGCCAATGAAAAAACCCGGCTGATTTTTTTATGCTCCCCAAACAACCCCACGGGAAACGCCACCCCCGTGGCAGATATCGCCGCCCTCCTGGAGCACAGCCGCGCTTTGGTGGCGGTGGACGAGGCATATATCGACTTCGGCGGCGTGAGCTGCCTGCCGCTCCTGAAAAAATACGAAAATCTGATCCTCTTACGCACCTTTTCCAAAGCTTTTGGGCTGGCCGGCTTAAGGGTAGGCTATCTTTTAGGAAACCCCGGGGTCGTCAGAGAACTCCTGCGCGTTAAACAACCTTTTAATTTAAGCACTTTTGCCCAGGTTGCCGCCTGTACCGTGCTGGCCCACCGGGAAGAGTTCCGGAAGATGACTGACGCCATCCGGCAATCAAGAGATGCGTTGGGGCAAGAACTGGCGTCCCTGCCCGGAATAACAGTTTTCCCCAGCGAGGCAAATTTCATTTTGTTCCGGACTCCGCGGCCGGCGCAGGAAGTGTTCGACCGCCTGCGCCAGGAGGGGGTCCTGGTCCGTAACCTCCACGGTCCCGGTCTGGAGGAGTGTTTGCGGGTAACGGTGGGCCGGGAGGAAGAAAACCAAATCTTTCTGGAAAAAATGAGGAAAATTTGCTTTTGATCTTGTAATGGTGAAAGTGAAAAGTTGAAGAGTTGGCGAGGGAACAAATGGACATGCAGCGAACCGGCGAAATCAGTCGCCGAACGGCGGAAACCGACATAAAGTTAAGATTGAACATCGACGGTACCGGAAGTTACCGAATTAATACCGGGGTGGGTTTTTTTGACCACATGTTGGCCCTCTTTGCCCGGCACGGCACGTTTGATCTGGAGTTGATCGCCAGCGGCGACCTGTCCGTGGACGCCCACCACACCGTTGAAGACACCGGGATTTGCCTGGGCCGGGCGCTCAAAGCGGCACTGGGGGAGAAAAAGGGGATCAATCGCTTTGGACATGCCCTGGTGCCCATGGACGAAGCCCTGGCCATGGTGGCCGTGGACATCAGCGGCCGGGGTTTCCTGGCCTTTCCGGATGTCTTCCCGGCCGCCAAAGTTGGGGAGTTCGATCTCGAACTGGTCGTGGAGTTCTGCCGGGCGCTGGCGGTAAACGGCGAATTTACGCTTCACGTTCGCCTTCTTGCCGGGCGTAACCACCACCACATTTGTGAAGCTGTTTTCAAGGCCCTGGGCCGCGCCCTGCGCGACGCCGTATCCCTTGCCGGCCGGGGGCCGGGCGTCCCTTCTACGAAAGGGGTATTGTAGAAAACATACTCTCAGGTACGGGGCCGTAAGATTAATCGTCATTTCTCGGACGCCGGAACACTAATTTCGGAAAACCGCATTTTCAGATTTGGTTACCGACCTCTGACGTCCGACGACTGACGACCATTCAGGGAGGCAGCAGCATGATCGCGATTATCGACTACGGCATGGGCAACCTCCGCAGCGTCCAGAAAGGTTTCGAAAAGGCCGGCTGGAGCGCGCGCATCGTGCAAAGCGCCGGGGAAGTTTTGGCGGCCAAAGGCGTGGTTTTGCCGGGG
>JBFMEJ010000004.1:0-17755 GCA_040753275.1 Bacillota bacterium | reverse complement strand
TTTTGCTAAATAAACAGGTGACTTAATAACGGACGGTTTTGTGAGCGGTGGGCTTGGGCTGTTGAAAGCAAGCCCACCCGCTCCGGAATTTCCAGGCTGGATTCAACAGCATTTTATGCTTATAAAGGACGAGGTAGGTTCTATGTTGGAACTAAGCAACGTGACGAAAAACTTTGGCGGCCTCTGTGTGTTGAAAAGGGTGAGTTTTACCCTCGGCGAAGGCGAATTTGTCGGTCTGATCGGGCCTAATGGGTCGGGAAAAACTACCCTGTTTAATATTATCGCCGGTTCGCTGCATCCGGACGGGGGAAAAGTTACGTTCTACGGCCGGGATATTACCGGTTTTCCGCCAAACAAAATATGCCGTTTAGGGATTGCACGTACCTTTCAGATTCCGCGGCCGATCAAGACCATGAGCGTAGTGGAAAATGTGATGCTGGGCATTTTCTTTGGCCAGAAAAATTCCGCCGGTGCATCCCGGTCTTCCCGGGAGGTAAAGCAAGAAGCTTTCGAATATCTCAACCTGACGGGCCTCCAGGTGGACGAATGGACGATGCCCCACGAACTGACGGCGGCTGCCTTGCGTAGGCTGGAACTGGCCAGGGCGTTGGCGACCAAGCCGCAGCTACTCCTGGTCGACGAATTCATGAGCGGTTTAAACGCCTTAGAGGTTCTAGAAGCATCCGCCATTTTGAAGAGAATCCGGGGGGAAAAGAAAATTACCATTATCTGGATTGAGCATGTGATGGAGTCCCTGATGAATCTCGTCGAGCGGGTAATCGTTTTAAATTACGGTGAACTAATTGCGGAAGGTAAACCCGCTGAAATTTCCAAAGACAAAAGGGTCATCGAAGTCTATCTAGGTGAGGATTTGTAGACGGAGCGCCGGGATGGACACGGTCTTGCCGGAGTTGCAATAAAGACGACGGGATAAATAGAAAGGCTGGTGAATAATGTTAAGGGTTGAAGGTCTTTGCTCCGGTTATGGCGGATTCGAAGTGCTCCAGAATATTTCCTTGGAAATGGGGGCCGGCGAAACTGTTGCTGTTTTGGGGCCAAATGGCGCCGGTAAATCTACTTTACTAAAGGTGATTTCGGGGCTGCTCAAACCGGCTTCCGGGAAAATTTACTTTGAAGGCCGGCGGATTGACGGGAAACCGTCGCACGAAATTGTAGAAATGGGAATCTCCCTCGTTCCAGAGGGAGGGCGGCTTTTCCCCGAGCTGACAGTTTATAACAACCTGCTCGTGGGGGCGTATAACAAAAGAACCCGCCGGCACTTTAAGGAAAGTTTGGAGGAAGTTTTCTCGCTTTTTCCCATCATCAAAGAGCGGCAAAACCAGATCGCCGGTTTAATGAGCGGCGGCGAGCGGCAAATGGTGGCCATTGCGCGGGCACTGATGTCCCGGCCCAGGCTGTTGATGCTGGACGAACCTTCCTCGGGGTTGGCCCCCAAAATTGTCGCAAGCATATTTGAATTTGTCAAGAAAATCAAAGAGCGGGGATATTCCGTTTTAATGGTCGAACAGACAGTTAAAAAGGCGGTTGGTTTGGCCGATCACGTTTATCTGCTAGAGTCGGGAAGAATGGTGTTTAGCGGCGATCAAACAAGTTTTCTCAACAACCCCAAAATAAAAAGCTCCTATTTAGGAATTTAAGATCCGAATTGAAAGAAACAAGTATTTTTCAGGATGTATGCTTTTTCGGGATTTGCTTTAGCAATTCTTGATCATTCAAAAACGGAGGTCTGCAAATGTGCTGATTTTAAACGCTGTCATCAATGGTCTATTATTCGGCGGTGTCCTTGCGCTGATGGCATTTGGCATGAATCTTATGTTTGGCGTGGTGCAAATCGTCCACCTGGCCTACGGGCAATTCATTATGGTAGGACTCTATCTGGTTTATTTGCTGACTGTCCTGTATCATGTTCCCCTGTTGCTTTCCTGCGCGCTGGCAACCATAGCCATCGCCTTGTTAAGCGTTCTGTGCTATTATTCGGTAGTCAAGCCGCTTTTGAAGGCTCCCCCTATTAATCAGTTGCTGGCCCTGGCCGGCCTGTGGATAGTTCTTGAAAATGCTTGTCTGGCTTTTTTTGGGGCCACCTATAAAGGAGTTCAGGTTGTCCTTCCCGTTTTGCACGTGGGTGAAGTTTACATTGCGGCCAGCAACCTGATTGGTTTTGGAGTGGGTTTAATCACCCTGGGACTGCTCTATCTTTTCCTGAATAAGACATACACCGGGGTGGCCATCCGGGCCGTCGCCCAGGATGCCGAAGTATCGGGGATAATGGGGATTAACTCCCGAACAATTTATTTAATCACCTTTGTCGTGGGAGGAGCCCTGGCCGGTATTACAGCCGCTTGCTTTGTTCCTGTTTACGCAGTCCACCCGCATTTCGGCAGTGCCTTCACGCTGCTGGCTTTCATTATTGTTATCCTGGGAGGAATGGGCAATTTAATCGGAGGATTTATCGGTGCTTTTATTATCGGAGTAGTTACTTCGGTCAGTTCCACTTTGCTTAACCCGGAGATTGGCCAGATCATCGCCCTGTTGATTTGTTTATTGATTATTATCCTCAGACCGCAAGGGCTTTTAGGGGTGAGGGCAAGAACATGAAGTTCATGGAGAATTTCAGGAAAGGAATCCCGCTGTTAATCCTGGTTCTTTTGGTGATCTGCCCCTTTGTTTTTTCATCGCCGTATCTTCTCCATATCTTTATTCTTATTTTTATCTGGTCTTACGTAACGACAGTATGGTCCTATATGGGCCGTTTTGGAATTATTTCCCTGGGGCACGGCGCCTTCTTCGGAATCGGCGTTTATACCACGGCAATCCTTTTTAATCTCTACAATATTTCACCTTGGTTGGGGATGTTGGCCGGCGGCCTGGCAGCGGCGGCGATCGCTGTTGTTTTGGGCTATAGTTGTTTTAAATTCGGAGTTATTGGCCATTACTTCGCCATCGCCACTCTGGTCCTGGCAGAAATTATCACCCTTGTCATTATCGCTTTGCGGGACACCCTGGAAACAGGCGGAAAGTTGGGTCTTACGGTCCGCAGCCTGGGGACGTCGCCGCTTTTCTTTCAATTCGAGAACCAGCTGATTTTTTATTATATAACTTTAGCGCTTTTAGGGTTGGCCTTGTTGATCTGGAAAAAAATCGACGATAGCAAGGTGCAAAGGGCCTTAAAAGCTGTTGGCGAAGACGAAGAAGCGGCTTTATCCCTGGGAATTGACGTTGTAAAATACAAGACTACCATGTTTGCGATCAGCGCGTTTATGACCGCCCTGGGGGGAACGGCTTATATTCAGTTTACCATGTTCGCCGACCCGACTACTTGTACCGGTGTGGGGCTTTCCCTGGGAATTGTTTTTAAGGCAATCATCGGTGGGATGTTTACCCTCTGGGGGCCAACAATCGGTTCCGCATTGATCGTTGTTCTGGAAGAATATACGAGACTGGCCCTCGGGAGCGCTTTCGTCAGTTATTCGCAAATAATTTACGGTCTGTTGATCATTATCTTAATCAGGTTCCTTCCCGGGGGGCTTCACGGAACATTGAGCGACCTTTTCCGGCAAAAGCGGGAGCGGGAGGTCCAGGTACTGTTGTCTGGACGACAGTTGGCCGATCCTCACGAGTAAAAGCAAAAAAATTAAAGAAAAAATGGTGTATTATTTTTTTACCGGGGGGTTAAATAGTGAACATTTTCAGAGTAGACGTAAATGCAGCCGTCGTGCACAGGGAAGAGGTTCACCGGGACTTTCTTTATCTCGGCGGTAGAGGGCTCACTGCGGAAATTATTACCAGGGAAGTGCCGCCCCGCTGCCACCCGTTAGGTGAAAAAAACAAGGTGGTCATTGCCCCGGGACTTTTGACGGGAAGCATCGCCCCTTCTTCCGGCCGCCTGTCGGTAGGGACCAAAAGTCCGCTCACGGGGACGATTAAAGAAAGTAATGTCGGCGGGACCGCCGGACAGGCCCTGGCTTTGTGGGGAGTAAAGGCGATTGTAATCGAGGGAGTACCCTCTCCGGGAAAAAGTTATCTTTTGGAAATCGGACCGGAGGGAGTAAAGCTTAAGGATGCCGGAAACGTTCGAGGGCTGGGCAATTACGCTGCGGCCGGAAAGCTTCAGGATGTGTATGGACCGGATGTCTCTCTTATCCTGGCCGGCCCGGCGGGGGAAAGAAAATTTCCGGTGAGTACCGTAGCGGTAACGGACCTGGACGGTAATCCTTCCCGCCACGCCGGCCGCGGGGGCGTGGGCGCCGTCCTGGGCGCCAAGGGAATCAAGGCGATTGTAATCAAACGGCCGGCCAAAAAAGTGCTGGAAGCGCGGGACAAAAAAGGCTTTTCGGACACCTGTAAAACTTTTGCGGAGGTACTTTATAAATCGAAAAAGGCGCTGCGGGAATACGGCACGGCCAGTTTAGTGGAGGTGGTGAATGCCGTCAAAGGTTTGCCGGTGAATAATTACAGCCGCGGCTGCGCCGTGCAGGCGGCAAATATAAGCGGAGAAAAACTGGCTTCCCGATGCAAAGAACGCGGGGGGGCAACCGGCAAGCCCTGCTCCCGGAGTTGCGTGATCCAGTGCTCGAACGTCTACCGTGACCCCGGCGGGAAATACGTTACGTCCGGCCTGGAATACGAAACGCTGGTTTTAATGGGCTCCAACTGTGGAATATTTGAGCTGGACGATATCGCCGAACTTGATTTCCTTTGCGATGACCTGGGTATCGACACCATGGAAACGGGCGCAGCGATTGCGGTCGCCATGGAAGCAGGTTTGCTTCCCTTTGGAGACGCCGGGGGCGCAAAAAGGCTGGTTGAAGAAATCGGGAAAGGCACGTTGCTGGGCAAAGTTTTGGGCCAGGGCGCGCTGGTGACCGGAAAGGTGTTGAGCGTCGCTCGCGTGCCGGTAGTTAAGGGCCAGGCGTTATCCGCCTACGACCCCCGGGTGTTCAAAGGCACTGGGGTTACCTACGCCACTTCCCCGATGGGGGCGGACCACACGGCAGGCAATTGCCTGCCCGGGCGCGGGGGAGTTAACATTTCCCAGGTGGAGGGGCAAATCAAGGTTTCTAAAGATCTCCAGGTTATTTCCGGTATTTGCGATATGCTCGGGCTGTGCATATTTGTTGGTCCTCTTCCGGAAAACCTGGATACTTTCGCTTCGCTTGTTTCGCGATATACGGGAGAATCCTTGAGCGGCGAAGACCTTTGCGCAATGTCCCTGCAGATGCTGAAGAAAGAAACTTCCTTTAACTTTTCCGCCGGCATATCTCCGGTTGAAAACGATGTACCGGAATTTATGCGGGAGGAGCCGAACCAGGACGCGGGATTTGTATTCGATGTTCCAAAGGAAGAGCTGCATGCGTTTTGGGATTAAAACACAACTAACGATTAAACAATAGAAGGGATATTTATATGCTTGAAAAATTTTCCCTGAAGGGCAAGATTGCTTTGGTGACCGGGGGCAGCCGGGGGTTGGGGAAGGCGATGGCCCTTGCCCTGGCTAAAGCCGGTGCGGATCTTGCTGTGGCGGCGAGAACAGAACCGGAGCTGGAACAAACGGTTGGTGAAATCTCTTCTTTGGGCAGGCGGGCGGCGGCTTTCCGGGTGGACGTTGCCAGTGTCCCGCAAATACACAGGATGGTTCAGCAGGTGGTTGTGAAATTCGGGTATCTTGATATCCTGGTCAACGCCGCCGGTATGAACATTCGCAAGCCGGTTCTGGAGGTGACCGAAGGGGAATGGGATTTATTGCTGAGTGTTAACCTCAAAAGCGCTTTCTTTGCTGCCCAAGCGGCGGCGAAGGTAATGATTCCGCGCGGGAGAGGAAAGATCATTAACGTGGCCTCTCTCACCAGCGAAATCGGACTTCCGAACATTTGCATGTACGGCGCGAGCAAGGGCGGGATTGCGCAAATGACCAGGGGAATGGCCGTGGAATGGGCCCGATACAACATCAACGTGAACGCAATCGGCCCGGGTTATTTTAAAACGGCCATGACCGCCCCCCTTTTTGAAAACGAGGAAACGGCAGCGCAATTAAAGAATCGCATCCCTCTCGGCCGGACGGGAATTCCGGAAGATTTGGCGGGGGCGACCGTTTTTTTGGCTTCGGAAGCCTCCGACTATATTACCGGGCAGATAATTTATGTTGATGGGGGTTGGCTGGCGGGTTAAAATCAAGAAAAAACCGGCGGTCCGGGAGGAGCTATGAGAATTAAGGTGCGCCTGGAGCTTTCTTTCTCTAAATACAGATTAAACAACGAAAAGGAAATTTTAATTGAATTACCGGAAGGATCGAAAGCAAAAGAAGTGCTGCTCTATTTCGGTGTTCCGGAAACAGAACCAATGGTGATCATCAAAAACGGCAAGGTGGTTAATCTTGATGATCCCCTTCGGCCGGAAGATGCTTTAATCATCTTCCCGCCGCTGGAAGGCGGTTGAGCAAATTAAAAAAGCAGGGTTAGCGATATTGGCCAAATCTCTTGGTCCCGTGGGCATGGCAAGGTTTATCAAGCCATCGAAAAACAAGGCCGGACTGCGGTTTGGCCGCAGTCCGGCGCGCGTGAGTAAACCTGTAAGCCGAGTTCTGTCGAGGGTGATCATCTATCTGGGACGCCAGTTGCCTGACGCCTCGAGCGACCTTACCCGGGGACGAAGCGGGCCACTTTTAAATGTCCCCCTATTCGGTCTTGCTCCAGGTGGGGTTTACCTAGCCGGCCGGTCGCCGCGGCCGCTGGTGCGCTCTTACCGCACCGTTCCACCCTTGCCAAAACAGAGGCCGGTCGTCGGAAGTCAGATGTCAGAGAAAACAAATTTACGTCTGTTGCAAATTCTGACTTCTGACGTCTGACCACCGACCTCCGAATTGGCGGTCTCCATTTCTGTGGCACTTTCCTTAGGGTCGCCCCCACTGGGTGTTACCCAGCACCCTGCCCTGCGGAGCTCGGACTTTCCTCAGGCGGGCCTGCTTCGCCCGCCCGCGATCACCCGGTTTACTCACTATTATTCTTCTTTTTTTGCGTATTTATATTGTAGCATAAAACGTACGTTCTTGCAAGTTTCTCGTGCAGCTTTTTACCTTTTTGACCTTATTTTCCAATCTCACCGGCTCTCCCCGGCCGGAAAAATGGTCAGTGGGTGCCTTTGTACCTCAGTGCCTCTGTGCCTTTGCTCCTGAAACTCACCTCACGTCCAGCTTGATGTGCAACTCCCTTAACTGGGCCGGCGCGACCCGGTCCGGGGCGCGGCTCATCAGGTCCGTGGCACTTTGCGTTTTAGGGAAGGCGATGACGTCCCGGATGGTTTTTTTGCCGGCCAGGAGCATGACCAGGCGGTCGAAGCCGAAGGCGATGCCGCCGTGGGGCGGGGTGCCGTATTCAAAGGCTTCCAGCAAAAACCCGAATTTGTCCCGGGCTTCCTCCGGGGACAGGCCGATGGCGGCAAACATTTTCTCCTGGACGTCGCGCCGGTGAATCCGGATGCTGCCGCCGCCCACCTCCACGCCGTTTAAAACCAGGTCGTACGCCTTGGCCCGCACGGCCCCCGGATTGCTTTCCAGCAGCGGGAGGTCTTCTTCCCGCGGGGAGGTGAAGGGGTGGTGCATGGCGACGTAACGCCTTTCCGTTTCATCGTATTCCAGCAGCGGGAAATCCAGAATCCAGACAAATTGCAAACCTTTCTCCGGAATGAGGTCCAGCCGCTCGCCCAGGTGCAAACGCAGGGCGCTAAGAGCAAAGGCCACCACCTCGGGCCGGTCCGCCACGAAGAGGAGCAGATCCCCCGCTTCCGCCTCCAGGCGTCCGGCGATGGCGCTGATTTCTTTTTCCGTGAAAAACTTGGCGATGGGGGATTTCACCCCTTCGCTTTCCACGACAAAGTAAGCCAGGCCCTTCGCCTTGTTCGCCGTGGCGAAGGAAACCAGTTCGTCAATTTCCCGGCGGCTGAAGCTCCCGCACCCCTTCGCGTTGATTCCCTTGACTTTTCCGCCGGCGGCCACCGCCGAAGCAAATACTTTAAAGCCGCAGTCCGCCGCCAGATCGGTGACGTCTTTGATTTCCAGCCCGAACCTGATGTCCGGCTTGTCCGTCCCGAAACGCTCCATGGCCTCCTGGTAGGACAGCCGCGGGAAGGGCCGCGGGACTTCTTCCCCGGCGGTTTCCCGGCAAATATACGCGACCATTTCTTCCATCAGGTCCAGGATGTCGTCGATGTCGATAAACGACATTTCGATATCGATCTGGGTAAATTCGGGCTGCCGGTCGGCCCGCAGATCTTCGTCCCGGAAGCAGCGGACGATTTGAAAATAGCGCTCCAGGCCCGCCACCATCAGAATTTGCTTGAACAACTGGGGGGACTGGGGCAGGGCGTAAAAACAGCCGGGGTTCAGCCTGCTGGGCACCAGGAAATCGCGCGCGCCTTCCGGGGTGCTGCGCGTCAGCATGGGCGTCTCGATCTCCAAAAAGCCGTGCCGGCTTAAAAATTCGCGCGTGGCCTGCGCGGCGCGATGCCTTAAAAGCAGAGCGCGCTGCATTTCCGGCCGGCGCAGGTCCAGGTAGCGGTAACGCAGGCGAACGTTTTCGTCCACGTCCACCCCGTCTTCAATGTAAAAGGGCGGGGTCTTGGCCCGGTTTAAAATGCGTACCTCCCGGGCCCGGACGTCGATCTGACCGGTGGCCAGGTGGGGGTTTTCGGTGCCTTCCGGGCGTTTTTCCACCCGGCCGGCCACCGCCAGCACGTATTCGCCGCGGACGGTTTCGGCCTTCCGGAAGGCTTCGCGGGAGAGATCAGGGCTGAAGACCACCTGAACGATTCCGGAGCGGTCCCGCAAATCGATAAAAATCAAACCTCCGTGGTCACGGCGCCGCTGCACCCAGCCCGTTAAAACTACTTCCTGCCCCGCGTGCTCCAGGCGCAGCGCGCCGCAATGGTGAGTCCTTTTTAAACCGCGCATGTCCTCCATTAACTGGTGCTTCCTTTCCTTCGTAATTTGCCGATTTCTTCAGCCAGTCCGGCGGCGGGAACTTCCTTTTGGGCACCGGTGGTCATGTCCCTTAAGATGACCATCCCCCTGGCCAGCTCTTCTTTGCCCAGAATGACCACCGCCGGTGCGCCGGTTTTGCCGGCGTACTTCATTTGCGCCTTTAAACTGCGGCCGAGATAGTCCTTGTCCGCCGCCAGCCCTTTTTGACGCAGGGTCTGGAGCAGCTGCAAAGCTTCGCTTTCCAGGGTGTCGTCGACGGAAGCCAGAAAAACGTCCGGTCTGTCCCGGCCCGGCAGCTCGCTTCCCTGTTCCTGCATGGCCAGCAGCAGCCGCTCCAATCCGATGGCGTAGCCGATCCCCGGCGTGGGCGGGCCGCCGATGGTTTCCACCAGGTTGTCGTAGCGGCCGCCTCCGCCGACCGAACTTTGCGCCCCGATGCCGGGGGCCATCATTTCAAAGGCCGTTTTGGTGTAATAATCCAGACCGCGGACCAGGTAGCGGTCGACTACATAGTCAATCCCCAACGCCTTTAAATATTTTTGCACGTCCTGGAAATGGGCGGCGCAAGATTCGCACAGGCAATCCAGGCTGGTAGGGGCGTTTTTGGCCAGCTCCCGGCAGCGGGGGACCTTGCAGTCGAGGGCGCGCAAAGGGTTGGACGCCAGGCGCCGCAGGCAATCGGCGCAGAGGTCGTTTTGGTGCGCCCGGAAATAAGCCGTGAGCTTTTCGCGCAGAACCGGCCGGCAATCCGGGCACCCTACGCTGTTCAGGTGCAGCTCCAACTTTAGTCCCAGGCGCCCGCAAAAATCCATGGCCATGGCGATTACCTCGGCATCGACGGAGGGGCGGGGGGAGCCGAACACTTCCACCCCTACCTGGTGGAACTGCCGGTAGCGCCCGGCCTGCGGGCGGTCGTAGCGAAACATGGGGCCGGTGTAAAACAGCTTGACCGGCTGGGGCCCGGCGTTGAGGTTATTTTCCAGGTAGGCGCGGGCCGCCGCGGCGGTGCCCTCCGGGCGCAGGCTGAGGCTGCGGTCGCTGCGGTCCCGGAAGGTGTACATTTCCTTTTCCACGATGTCGGTAGCGTCTCCCACGCCCCGGTTGAATAACTCGGAGTGTTCGAAAATGGGGGTGCGGATTTCCGCATACCCGTATTCCCGGCAGAGCCGGCGAAAACACTCCTCGACGTATTGCCACTTTTCCACTTCCCCGGGGAGGATATCACTGGTTCCCCGGGGGCGGGTAGTTAACATAACACTGACCTCCTAAAATAGTCGCCGGCCGTTAGAGGCTGGATGTCGGATTGAGTTCCGTCGACTGACGACCGTTGTCTGACGACCGTTTTTACCATTCCCCCGTTAAAAAGGGGTTGTATTTGCTTTCCTCGCCAATCGTGGAGGCGGGTCCGTGCCCCGGGAAGACCTTCGTTTCGGGCGGATATACGAGGAGTCTTTCTTTTATGGAATTGATTAACTGCCGGTGGTTCCCGCCTGGAAAATCGGAGCGGCCGACCGACCCGGCAAAAAGCGTGTCGCCGGTAAGCAGGCTGTTGCCGGCTTCCAGGGTGATGCCGCCGGGCGTATGGCCGGGGGTATGGATCACTTTCACGCTCACCTTGCCGATTTGAATAACGTCACCGTCCTGGAGGAGGCGGTCGGCGGCCTTGAATTTTAAATAGGAGCCCGTAAAAAGAGAAAGATTTTTACCTGGGTTGGTCAGCATTTTAGCGTCTTCGGCGTGAATGAGCACCTGCGCGCCGGTGGTCTCTTGCAGCTTACCCAACCCCCCGATGTGGTCGGCGTGCCCGTGGGTCAGAATAATGAAGCGGCAGTTTAAACCATGCTTCTGCAGCGCCCGCAGGATGCGCTCCACGTCGCCCCCGGGGTCCACCACGGCAGCTTCCCGGGTTTCTTCGCAGCCGATGAGGTAACAGTTGGCTTCCAGCGCACCCACCGGAAATCCCTCGAGAATCAAGAAGCATACCTCCAGTTCATTTATTTGCTCTCCAGCCAAAGGGTCACCGGGCCGTCGTTGACCAGTTCCACCAGCATATGCGCCTGAAAAGTCCCGGTGGCCACTTTGATCCCCTTTTCCTGCAGTTGGGCAACAAACAATTCGTAGAGGCGCCGCGCCTTGTCCGGCGGGGCGGCGGAAGAAAAACTGGGGCGCCGGCCGCGGCGGCAATCGCCGTAGAGGGTGAACTGGGAAACGACCAGCGCCTCGCCTTCGATTTCGAAGAGAGAACGATTGAGCTTGCCTGCTTCGTCCTCAAAAATTCTCAGGAAGGGGATTTTTTCAGCCAGGTAGGCAGCGTCCGCCGCTTCGTCATCCGCCCCGACGCCCAGGAGGACCAGGAGTCCCCGGCCAATGGAGCCTACCACCTGGTCGTCAACGGTTACCTTTGCCCTGGACACTCTTTGGATTACCGCCCGCATTTATTTTCCTCCAGAATACAAGGCACAAAGCAGGTGCCTTTCCCCTCAGCTTGTCCGCCTTACCTCATAAACGTCTTTTACGCGGTTGATCTTGCCGATGAGGTAATCCAGTTCTTCCTTGCTCTTCATTTCCAAAATCATTTCAATGGAGGCCTGGCGGTCCTTGCGTCCCCTGGCGGTGACCCAGCTGGCGCTCATTTTCATTTCGGCGATGACCGCCATTACGTCGCTGAGCAAACCGGCCCGGTCCATGGCCGTTATTTCTAATTTAACCTGAAAAGGATGTTGAAATCCCTGGTCCCAGCTGGCCTCGACGAGCCGGTCCCGGTCGGTTTTTTGCCATAGCACGACGTTGCGGCAGTCGGAGCGGTGGATGGAGACCCCCCGCCCCCTGGTGATGTAGCCGGTGATCGGGTCGCCGGGAACCGGGTTGCAGCAATGGGCCAGGCGGGTTAAGAGGTTGCCTGTCCCCTTTACCTGGATGCCCTGGACCGGTTGAACCGGCTGGGAAGTGGGGGGAGGCTCGGATTTAACCGGCTGTTCCTCGACCGTCAGCGCCCTGGCTAATTTAAGCTCTTCTTTCTTCAGATCCTCTTTTATCCGGTTGACGATCGTCAGCGGCGAGATTGTCCCGTCTGCGATGGCCGCGTACACGTCGTCCACGCCCACCAGGTTAAAGCGCCGCCCGATTTCCAAAAGCCTGTCGTTTTTCAGCAGTTCCAGTTCCAGGCCCTGTTTTTTGAATTCCCTTTCCAGGCTGTCCCTGCCCTTAAGGATATTTTCCTCCCGCTGCTCGCGCTTGAACCACTGCCGGATCCGCGACTTGGCCTGGGAGGTCTTGACCACGTTCAGCCAGTCCCGGCTGGGGCCGGCCGCCTGCCTGGCGGTCAAGATCTCAACAATGTCGCCGTTCTTTAGTTTGTAGTCCAGAGGAACAATTTTTCCGTTGACCTTCGCTCCCACGCAGCGGTGGCCTACCTGCGTATGTACCCGGTAGGCAAAGTCGATGGGCACGGAACCGGCCGGGAGTTCGATCACGTCTCCTTTGGGGGTGAAGACAAAAACGGTGTCGGCAAAAAGGTCGATTTTTAAGGATTCCATAAACTCCCTGGCGTCCCGGAGATCGTGCTGCCACTCCAGGAGCTGGCGCAGCCAGGCCAGTTTTTCATCGAAATTTTTGTCCGAACGCCCGCCTTCTTTGTAGCGCCAGTGAGCGGCAATGCCGTATTCGGCGGTCCGGTGCATCTCCTGCGTCCGGATCTGGATCTCCAGGGGTTCGCCGTGCGGCCCGACCACCGTTGTATGCAGGGACTGGTACATATTCGATTTCGGCATCGCGATGTAATCTTTAAAGCGGCCGGGAATGGGTTTCCACAGGGTATGGACGATTCCCAGGGAAGCGTAGCAATCCCGTACGGAATCGACGATGATCCTGACGGCCAGGACATCGTAGATTTCGTTCAGGTCCTTGTTTTGTTTCTTCATCTTTTCGTAGATGCTGTATAAATTTTTCGGCCTTCCCTTGATATCGGTTTTAATCCCGATATTCTCCAGCTTCTCCCTTAAAACGTCAATCGCTTCCCGGATGTATTCTTCGCGCCGGCGCCTGGTGCTGGCAATGCGCTGGCTTAATTCAAAGTACTTGGCCGGGTTGATATACCGGAAGGCCAGATCTTCAAGCTCCGACTTCAGGTGGTAGATTCCCAGGCGGTGGGCCAGGGGGGAGAAGATTTCCAGGGTCTCATCGGCAATTTCCTTTTGTTTGTCTTCCGGCTGGTACTTTAGAGTGCGTAAATTGTGCAGGCGGTCGGCCAGTTTGATTAAAATGACGCGGATGTCTTTGGCCATGGCCAGAAACATTTTGCGCAGGTTCTCGGCCTGGCGCTCTTCTTTGGATTTATACTCCAGGCGGCCCAGCTTGGTTACCCCGTCTACCAGGGAAGCCACCTCGGCGCCGAATTCCTCTTCAATTTGGGGCAGGGTGACGCGGGTGTCCTCGACGACGTCGTGCAGAAGACCGGCGACCAGGGTTTCCAGGTCCAGTTCCAGGTCGGCCAGGATCCGGGCGACGGCCACCGGGTGAAGAATAAAAGGCTCCCCCGAAAACCGCCTTTGCTCCTGGTGGGCGGTTTCCGCAAAGTGGTAGGCCTTGCTTAAAAAGGCGACATCGGCTTTGGGGTTGTAGAGGATCACCCGGTGCATCAGTTCGGCAAACACGGCCTTTTGCTCCCTCGAAAAGATCAGGCACAAAGTTTCCCAGACACAAAGGCACAAAGTAATATTCCCGGTCGAATATACATTTCTCTTTGTGCCTTTGTGCCTCTGTGCCTTAGTGCCTCAAAAAACGTTATCAAGGAAAAAATCCCGCTTTTATCCCCAACTTTAACCTCTCTTCCCTATTTCCCCAGTCCCTAACCCCTATATATTATACTGCAGATTAAAAATAATGTCATTATTCGTTTCCACGGTTCAGGTGGCCGGCTGCGCTGCGGGGAGATCCGCCAGCAGATCTTTTACCGGGGCGCTCAGCACGTGGGCGTACCAGCTCATGTATTCTTTCTTGGCTTTTTCACCCCAGGTAAACGTGGATGAGTTGCGGACGTTTAATTTTTGGGCGGGCGCGGGGGTCAGGTAAATTTTCCGGTCTTTTTTCAGCAGGCCCAGCTCGTAGAATACGGCCAGGGCCACCTGCACCGTATGTTCACCGGCCCAGAACAGGCCTTTTCTTCTTAAAGCGGTAACCAGTTCCGGAAGGCTGTGGGCAATGTTTTTGTTTTTTGCCTGGCAGTGTTGCAGCAGGATATATAGATAGGCCAGGCAATCGCGAGCGGGGGCCAGGGAAGCCAGACAATGGTCCATTTCCCGGCGATCGGCCTCGTCGAACAGGAGGAAGATTTCTTCCGCCCGGGCGGTGGCGGCGAAATGTAAACTGTTCGCCCACTCCTGCCGGCTGAAGGGAAGGTGGAAGATGACCAGCTGTTCGATGGGCGCTTTCACCGGCAATTGGCTCAGGCGGCCGGAAGTGGTGACCAGGGTTTTCACTTTGCCTTCCTGGAAAGAATCCAGGGGGTCTTCACCGCAGTTTGGCAAAAAGGGATGAAAATAGGCGGCCCGGGCTCCGGTTTCGTTTAAGCAGGAGGCCAGCGCGGCGGTCTGATAGGGGCAGCCGGCCAGGATAACGGTCCGCCGCCCGCCGGCACTTAAATTTGCCAGCCGGGCAAGCTTTCCCGGTAAATTGCGCAGGTCCGTTATTTTCAGGTTGTCCAGGCGGCCGTCTGCCTGCGGAGGCGGGCAGGCGGAGGATGCGGCGGCCGCTTCCCGGGCAACCGGGGCGAAGCTTCCGGACGGCCGGGGGGGCAAAAAGATCCGGCCGGGAAACCGGGCGTAAGCGGCGAACCAGGACCAGGCAAATTCCGGCAGGGAAACCGGAGGTTCTTTGCCGAAATCCGGTTCAGAAGCCGGAGCAGAAACGGGGGCGGGAGCGGGTTCAGCAGCAGCAGGAGAAGCAAAAGCAGGAGGACCGGCAGGAGAAGCGGAAGCAGCAGCAGCAGAAGCAGAAGCAGGGTAAGCGGTGATCATTTGCTGCTCCGGGAGAAAGCCGGCCGATCCCGCACCCGGGGTTTCTTCCGCCGGGCAGATGTCTTTTAATTCCAGCTGGACCCGGGTCTTGCCGTTGTACTGGTCCAGCACGGGGGTAAAGGCCAGGTGCACTGTTTTTCCGGCGGCGATTTCCGGCGCCGCGAGGCCGGCCAGGCGAAAACCGATGCTGTCCCGGAAAACGCCGTTTTCTTTGAGGAAAAGCTTCAGGTGATTTCCCTCGCGGCCCACCTCTCTTAACCGCAGGATGGTCGCCCCCAGGCAGCCCAGCACGGGTTCCGGGTTGCCGGAGCCAAAGGGGAGGAGCAGGTTTAATTCGTTGACTAACTGCTCGGTAACTTCCGTCAAGGAAGCCAACCCGTCCAGCTCCAATTGCGGAACGAGCAAATCGTCCGGCAAATTTTTCCGCGCGTATTCGTTGAGGGAAACGGCCAGATTTTTAAGCCGGCCGGCTTCCAGGGTAAAGCCGGCGGCCTGGGCGTGCCCGCCGTAAGAAAGCAAGTGCTGCCGGCAGTGGGCCAGAGCGTTGTAGAGATGAAAACCAGGAATGCTGCGGCCGGAGCCTTTCCCGTAACCTTTCGCCAGGGAGACCAGCATTACCGGGCGGTAAAAAATTTCCACCAGCCGGGAGGCCACAATGCCCGTGACCCCCGGGTGAAACGTTTCGCTGGCGAGGAGGATGATCCGGGACTGTTTTTGTCGCGGGTCTTCGTCCAGCATTTGGAGCGCTTCGTTCAGGACGGTTTGCTCGACGGCCTGTCTCTGCCGGTTGGCTTCTTCCAGACCCGCAGCCATTTTCTCCGCCATCTCCGCGTCCGGGCAGAGTAAAAGCCTTACCGCCTGGCCGGCGTCGCCCATTCTGCCCATGGCGTTTAAGCGGGGGGCCAGGCCGAAGCTGATCTCGCGGGTGTCCAGTTTTTCTTCCGGGCAGCCCGCCGTGGCGAGCAGGGCCTTTAAACCCGGCCGCTTTGTCCCGGCCAGCAGGGGAAGGCCGTGTTTGACCAGAAGGCGGTTTTCTCCCAGCAGGGGAACCAGGTCGGCGACCGTACCCAGGCAAGCCAGATCCAGGTAGTCCTGCCAGGCCGGCCGGCCAGGCGCAGGTCTTTCCTGAAACAGCGCCTGGACCAGTTTCAAGGCCACCCCTGCCCCGGCCAGTTTTTTAAACGGGTAAGGGCAATCCGTCCGCTTCGGGTTGATGACGGCCAGTGCGGCAGGCAGCCGGGCAGGCACCTGGTGGTGATCGGTGATGATGAAATCGGGGCCCCGGTTATTTTTTGCCCAGGCGACCACTTCGGCCCCGCTGATCCCGCAATCGACGGTGATGACCAGGGTAAAGCCCTGTGCGTGCGCCCTTTTCACCGGCTCCAGATGCAGGCCGTACCCTTCGTGCAGCCGGTGGGGGACGTAAAAATCCACCGTTGCCCCCAGTTGGGTGAGGGCCTGAACCAGCAGCACCGTACCGGTAATGCCGTCCGCATCGTAATCCCCGTAAACCAGAATTTTTTCCCGGCGCTTAACGGCCTGCAGAATGCGCTCCACCGCCCGGTCCATGTCCTGGAAAAGAAAGGGATCAGGAAGGCAGGACAGATCACCGTAAAGAAACTGGGCCGCTTCGGTTAAGGAAAAAAGGCCGCGGTTGAGCAAAATTTGCGCCAGAAGAGGGGAGATGTGCAGATGCCGGGCGAAGATGTCTTTCAAGACGGGATTTGTTTCTTTTATGATCCATTTTTTATTTACTGTTGCCACTGTTACCAGTACCACCCTATTAACTGATTATAGAGGAGATTGGTGGTAATGGCAACAACAGAAATTTAAAAAGGCGGGGCGAAAGGTTTTATAAGGCGGTGGTGGAAAGATAAGGCACAAAGGTACAGAGGCACAAAGAGACAGAGGCAGAAGTACAGAGGTATAAAGAAAAGCGTAGGGTGCAGAAGGGCAAGGGGATCAGAGACACAAAGAAAAAGGTTCGGAAGGAAAGAAGGACAGGGGGATAAAGGTCCGGAGAAGCCGGGGCATAAGGAGTAAGGAGTACAAGCGGTTGTCTCCCGGAACTTTATACGGTGGGCGCGATCCGGAAATCCGAAAACTCTCCTTGATACTTTTCTTCGTGAACTTCCACGTGCTCGACAAAGGATGAAGGCGAACCTTCCCAGCACCACCTGATCATTTTTTCCACGGCTTCTTTTTTGCCTTCCAAAACGGCTTCCACGCGGCCGTCGCGCCGGTTCCGCACCCAGCCGGTGACGCCGAGGGCCAGAGCCGCTTCCTGGGCGTATTTGCGAAAATAAACGCCCTGCACCCGGCCGCTGATGAAAACGTGTTTGCGCACCATACCTGAAAAAACCTCCCATAACAGGAATTTGGGAATAAGAATTGGAAATTAGACCTCCATGCCACTTTCGTAGCACCAACAGAGAACGAAAATGGGCGGCCCGCCGTTCGATTTGCCCGATGCATCGGAGCGACGGCAAACGAACGGCGGGCGAAAGCCTATTTTTCAGGGTAAGGGTAGATGTCATTACATTCCTGAATATGAATATTTTCGTGCTGATCAGGAACGAACGCTCCTCTGAGAACTCCGTAAAAAGGAGTGGTCAGGAGCGAAGTTTTACTGCGGCAAGGGCGGTATAAGTGGGGCCGCGGCGGCTTAGCTCGCTCTTCATTAAATCTACGGATGTCACGTTAAACTCCCCCAGGTCGGCGGCGGAGCCGCCTAACTGCTCCACCGCCC
>JBFMEJ010000003.1:0-18517 GCA_040753275.1 Bacillota bacterium | reverse complement strand
GTTCCTTTTTGTATCAACCCGGTATGCCCGCCTGGGATGCAGTTACGCTAACTGCTGATGCTGTTGCTGCTCTAGCCGGGGTTCCTCTTTTAGAACTGCCGCCCCCGGCGAAACCACCCTCCGGTGGCACCTCGGGCTCCGGCGCAATCAGCATTAAAATTAAGGTGCTGGGACTGGATGGAGCGGTAATGTATCCCGAGCGCACTATCCAACTCGGGCCGGATGAACAAACCCCTCTAGAGGCTTTGAAGAAAATCACTACAAACGTTGAAACGGCATACGGCGGCGCCTACGTGGCGGCCATTGACGGCTTGCGCGAAAAGCAACACGGCGCCACGAGCGGCTGGTCCTATAAAGTCAACGGCGAAATACCGCAACTATCAGCAGCCAGTTACCTCCTGCACGACGGCGACTACGTCGAATGGTTTTACGTCCGTTCAGTAAGCGAAGCCGGTGGTCAGCTGGGCAAAGAGCAAATAAATCCACCGGTTTCCGGGGATCTTCAGGAGCAAAACAAAAGTTTCCCGGAAAAGCTTCAGACTTCGGAGAATACGCTGACGGAACTGGCAAAAATAAATCAATCATTTGGGCTGAAGGAGAAAACGGGTGAACTGGGACCCCTGAATGAATTAACAAGAGGAGTAGTACTGACGGGAGAAAGGCCGCTCGTGGATCTTGCCAAAATTGCAGCCCAGAAAAGGGAACTGGCTCAAAACAAGATTGAGCTGCACCAAAAGGTAACTGCCGACCTGGGAGCGGTCCTTGCGGACGCAAATGCGGAAATAGCGCTGGCCATCCCGGCCAAAGCGCTGCAAAACGATACCGAAATAACCGTAAAGAAGATTGATTATGCCGGCGAACAGAACGGGGGGAACGCCTCGCCGCCGGCCGCCCCGCCCGGTTACCGGCAAATTTCAGCAATTTACAGTTTCGGCCCTGCGGGAACCACTTTTGATGAGCCGGCAACCTTAAGCTTAAGACTGGTTATCCCGCCGCTGGTCAGGGCGGAAAACCTGGCGCTGGCCTGGTACGACAGGAACAAGGAGCAATGGAAGGCCGTCCCGGCGGTGGTGGATTTGCCCAAAGGGTTGATTTTGGCCCGCCTGAAGCATTTCTCCGATTTTGCCGTCTTCGCCCGGGAAGAAAAGAAATCCTTTGCCGACGTAACTGCCGATTCTTTCGGGTGGGCGAAAGAAACCATTGAAACCCTGGCCGGGGCCGGGATTGTGGCCGGGGTGGACGGAACCCGCTTTGAACCGGGGCGCCCGGTAACAAGGGCGGAGTTTACCGCTTTGCTGGTGAAAGCGTTGGCCATGCCCATTCCGGAAAAACCTGCCGCTGCAAAAGCCTTTAAAGATGTCCAAGACGGCGACTGGTTCGCCGGCGCAGCAACCGCCGCGGCACAGGCCGGGCTGGTCAAAGGATACGCAGACGGCACTTTCCGGCCCCACAGCGCCATCAGCAGGGAAGAAGCAGCCGCCATCTTGGCAAGGGTAATGAATCTGGCAACAACGGAACAAAAATTATCCTTTGCAGACAGAGATAAGGTTTCTTCGTGGGCCAGGGCCAGTGTGGCCGCCGCCGCCGCGCACGGCCTGGTGAAAGGCTTCCCGGACGGCACGTTTAAGCCGGCCGCCGCCCTCGGCCGGGCCGAATGTGCCGCCCTGGTTTACCGGATGCTGGCAATCGATTAGCGATCCGTCTCTGCCTTGAATGACCGGGGGCTGGTGAACCGCACGCCCCCGGCAACGGGGCAAACCTACCCCTGGTGTGTGATTTAAAATCAGAGGGTATACCGGCCTCCGGTTCAGGCAGGGAAATTTCGCTCTCCATTCCATAAAAAGGAATCAAAAAAGGAGATTCAGGGGAAACCTGCCGGTGCCGCAAGGGAGTGAGTTAAATGCGCAGAAAACCATTGATCATCTTTTTAGTAATTATCGCGGCTGTTCTCGGGCCGGCCATTTACGCGCAAAAATTCAGCCACCCCAGGCAGGCGCCGGAGCTGTCCGCGGCCGCAAATCCAGCAGCGGCGCTAAACGGCGACCGGCAAACCGGGAGTGAACCGGCATCTTTCCCGGAAAGCAGCAATCAAGAAGCAAATCAGGAATTCGGGGCAAAGGGTCAAGAAACAACCTCCCCGGCCGCGAATGGTTCTACCGGGGCTACCGTCCGCCAGATAAACGCCAATTCCGGCAGCCGGGACACCTCCGGCCAGAAAAAGGAATCCTCGGCAAACGAGGTTCAGGCAGGTCCCAACAGCAGTCCGGCAGACGGAAAAAAGCAGGCCGGTTCAACGACACCCGCTGAAAAAGAACCTGGCGAAAAAGAAAAAGATCAGGGGTGTCCGGTGGGAATTGCCGTGATCGGTATGAACGGGGAACTTCTGTACGGCCCGGAAAAAGTAACCGTCACCGAAAAGAATTTTGGAGGGATCACGGCGCTGGGCGCGCTGGACGCCACGGGCCTGCCCTACACCACGTCCCGGCGCTGGGCGATTTTTGTCGAGGCGATCGCCGGGCAGCGAAACAAGGGCCAGGCCGGCTGGATGTACCAGGTAAACGGGGAGATTCCCCTCACGGGGGCTGATCTGAAACCATTAAAAGCGGGCGATAAAGTAATCTGGTGGTACAGCAAAAGCATCGATACCCGCCCGCCGGCCTGGGATCAGCTGCGCAAACAGTAGCCGGTATCTGTAGTTGAAATGGTGCAGTTAAGTGCTGCAGGTACAATTTCACTTTCTCTTTCCATCAGTAACTGATCTGGGCTGGTGCAACAACTCAGGAAATGCTGTTGGTAGACTTTGAGCAGCAATTTAGCTTAGCGGAGGGCAGGTTTATGTTGAAAAAAACTTCTCTTTGGATAACCGTTCTGGTAACGGTTGTAGTGACCGCCCTCGTTTTTCCCGGAAGTGCACCGGCGCTGGCTGCCCCTGATCTGGAGCAGGCGCTGGACAGGGCGGCAAGCTATTTGCTGGCGCAAGACAAAAGGCAGGAAAAGCCGCTGGCGCCGTGGAGCTACGTGGCCCTGGCCGCCGCCGGAAAGAGCCTGGCGAACACCCGGGCCGAAGAGTCCTGCGCCGGGCTGCTGGCTTATCTCGTCCAATCCCCTTCGGCAAATACTGCCGATTATTGTACACTGGTATTCGGCGTGATTGCTGCCGGGAAAGACCCTTCCAGCTACCGGGGGTATAATCTCGTGCAAAAAATCCAGGCTGCCCAGCTTCCCGACGGAAAATTTGCGGACAATATCGACGGCAGCGGGCAGGGGGAAAACGGGGAGCAGGTCCTGGTGAACGCCCACATCTGGGCGGTGCTGGCCCTGCGGGCCGCCGGAGCACCAATTGCGGACGCGTCCAAAGCACGGGATTGGCTCATTGCCCGGCAGCATGACCGAGGCAGTTTTAACTGGTATCTGGGCGAAACATCACCAGACGTGGATTCCACGGGCATGGCCCTGATGGCGCTGGGCGCCCTGGGCGAGGGGAAAGAAAGTCCGGCGGTGCAAAAAGCCGTCGCCTACCTGCGCGGTGTGCAGGAAAACGACGGCGGGTTTACCTCCTGGGGAGTGGCCAATCCGGAATCAATCAGCACGGTGATTCAGGGGTTGCTGGCGGCCGGCTTTGACCCGGCCGGCGAACAGATGCGCAAACCGGGAGGCGACCCGGTGACGGCCCTGCTCAGTTTCCAGCTGGCCGACGGTTCCTTTGCCCACACAAAAGGCAGCGGGGCCAACGAAATGGCTACCCAGCAGGCGCTGCTGGCCCTGGCGGGCGTACATTCCAGCAAAGCACTGCCCGACCGGCTGCGAGAACAGACAAAATTATCCCCGGTACCCGCAACGCTGCCGAAAACAAAAGCAAAGGAAACTCTGAAGGAAATCCGTTTTACGGTGGGAGCCGGGGAGTACACCACGGAAGAAGGCAGTCGCCGCCGGGTAGAAAAAATGGACGCCGTTCCGTTTATTGAAAACGGCCGGACCTACGTACCCGTGCGCTACCTGGCCCTGGCCCTGGGGGTCCCCGAAAATGGCATCTCGTGGCTGCGGGATACGCAAACGATCATCTTAAGCAACAACGGTACAACGGTCACCATGGTGATCGGCGGAAAAACCCTGTTCATCAACGGCGCTGCCCAACCGCCGCTTGACACGGCTCCTCTTTTAAGAAATGATCGCGTGTATCTCCCCGCCCGTTACGTAGCGGAAGCATTCGGCTACGAGGTGCAATGGGAGAAATCATCGCAAACGGTAGTGGTAAAAAAGAATTAGGGGATAGGGGATAGGGATTGAGAGAGTTGTGGGGTGAAGATGGAATATTCCAGTCCCTAATTCCTAATTCCTAACCCCTAACCCCTGTTTTTTAAGGTGGTCTGGGGTTGTTAAGGAAGTTTTTCTACGAAGAAAAGGGGTTATTTTTGCAAAGCCTGCACCCGCTGGCGGCGCTGGCTTTTTTGGGCACCATGCTGGTGCTGGCCCTGGCCTTCAGCCACCCCCTTTACCTGGCGGGAATTTTCCTGATTGCCGGGGTAACCGTGTGGGCGGCGGAAGGCCTGGAAACCTGGGAGGGCTACCTGAAAATAGGGCTGGTCATGATGACGCTGATTGTGCTGATTAACGCGCTGATGGCCCACGACGGAAAAACCATTCTCTGGTACGGTCCGTTCATCCCTGTTTTCGGCCGGGTCACCATTTCCTTAGAAGCGATTTATTACGGCCTCGCCATGGGGGTGAGGCTGCTGAACGTCATTAGCATCTTTTGCCTCTTTAACTTAATCGTTCACCCGGATAAAGTAATCAACCTGTTTTCCCGCTTCGCCGGGAAATCGACCCTGGTGATTGCCCTGGCCGCCCGGATGTTTCCAGTAATGGCGCAAAGATACGAAAATATCCGGGCCGTTCAGCAAATCCGCGGGGTTGACTTCAGCCGGGGGACGCTGAAGGAAAAAGTCCAGAAATCTTCTTTGTTAATTAACAGCTTAATTTTATCTTCCCTGGAAGACTCTTTAGAAATTGCGGAATCCATGCAGGCGCGGGCCTTCGGGAGCGGCCCCCGCTCCCGCTACCGCCGTCACCGGTGGCAGCCCCGCGATACCCTGTGCCTTGCCGGCAGCGCCGTTGCCCTGGGGGCTGGTCTGGCAGGATTACTCCATGGTTTCGGCGCCTATACCTTTTACCCGCAAATGGGCTACCTGGTCGACGGTCCGGGAACGGTGGCGGTTTTGCTGATCGTCCTTTCCGGCCTCCTGGCGCCGGCGATCTTAAACTGGGGGTGGCACCGGTGCACCTTTTTAAGGTTGAAAATTTAATTTACTTCTACCCGGATAGGGAGAAACCGGCCCTTGCGGAAATCAACCTGGTGATCGAGGAGGGCGAATTTCTCCTGGTGGCCGGTGAATCCGGTTCGGGCAAGTCTTCTCTGGCGCGGGCACTGGCGGGCCTGCTGCCGGATTTTTACGGCGGGCGTTTCGGCGGCAAAATCTATTTCCGGGACCGGGAAATGCGAAAAATCGACCGGCGCCGGCTGGCGCGCGAGGTCGGAATGGTCTTCCAGGACCCGGAAAAACAAATGGTGATGACCGGAGTGGAGGCGGAGATTGCCTTTGGCCTGGAAAACCTGGGGCTGCCGCCGGCGGAAATGTTCCGCCGGACAGCGGAAGTAATGGGTTTTTTGGATTTGGGCAAGCTGCGGGAGGAGATCACCGCCAATCTCTCCGGCGGGGAAAAGCAAAAGCTGGCCCTGGCCGCCGTCCTGGCCATGCATCCGCAGGTGCTGATTTGCGACGAACCCACTTCCCAGTTGGACCCAGCGGCGGCAGAGGATTTTTTGAACCTGCTCAAGCGCTTAAATGAAGAAATGGGGCTGACCGTCGTTTTAATTGAGCAGAGGCTGGAAAGGTGCTTTCACCTGGCCGACCGGGTGCTCCTCCTGGAAAGCGGCCGGATCGTCCTGGACAGTCCGCCGGAACAGGTGGCCCGCCGGGCGGGAATAAAGGATATCCCCTTTCTCCCGCCGGTGGCCAGACTCTTTTCTTCACTCGGGCAGACTTACGTCCCGGTAACCGTCAAGGAAGGCAGAAAGTATTTGCAGCACCTCCTCTCCGGATTTCCCGGCGAAAACATCCGGTTCCTTTCTGATCAGGATAAGACCGGCGGAAAACCCATCTGGAGGAAGAAGCAGGGCAAAAAAACGCTCCTGGAAGCAAGCAGCTTTGCCGGCAACGGGGACAAACCGCCGCTGGCGGAGGTGAAAAATCTCTGGTTCACGTACCCCGGCGGGAAAAAGGTCCTGGAAGACGTCAGCTTCTCCGTAAACGCCGGGGAGTTTGTGGTTATCCTGGGCGAAAACGGCGCCGGCAAATCCACGCTCTTAAAAATCATGGCCGGGCTGCTCAAACCCTCCCGGGGAAACGTTTTTTACGCCGGCCGGGAACTGACCGGAAGCAACGGCCGGCGCGAGGGCATGGGCGTCCCCGTCGCTTACCTGGCCCAGAACCCAAACGACTACCTTTTCAACGATACAGTAGAAGAGGAACTCTTGTTTACGCTGAAAAACTTCGGCCTGGCGGACGACGGAATTGTCGACGAACTGCTGATAAAACTGCGCATCGAGCGCTACCGGCGAAAGAACCCCCGGGATTTAAGCAGCGGCGAAAGACTGCGGGTGGCCCTGGCTTCCGTGCTGGTAACCAGGCCCAGGCTGATCCTGCTGGACGAACCTACCAGAGGGGTCGATTGCCGGCTGAAGGGCGAACTGGGGGCTTTTTTGCGCGCGCAGGCAAAGGAAGGGGCGGGTGTGATTCTGGTCACCCACGACGCAGAGTTCGCCGCCGAATACGCCTCCCGGATCATCCTGATCTCTGCCGGCCGGATCGCCGCCGACGGAAACAAACACGAAATCCTGGAAAACTCGCTGTTTTATTGCCCCCAGATCGGTAAATTGTGCCGGGGCTTCGGGAACGGCATCCTCACCTTCGAAGAAGCCGTGCAGTGGCTTGAACCTTTGCTGCGATCCAGCCAGGCCGCCCGGACCGGCGGCGCCCTGGCCGGCGCATCCGAATAAGGGGAAAAATGAGGGGAAAAAGATGCGGAAAATCATCTTTCCGGTTTTTTTGCTGCTGATCATGGGACTGCTGGCGGCCGGGATCAGGCAAGACAACTTCGTGGCCCGGCAGGGCTGGGGCCTGCTTTCCGCGGAAATCATGTTCCTTGCGCTGATCCTTTTCTATTGGGGGTTTGAGCAGGGCAAAACCTCCTCCCGGGAGATCGCCCTGATTGCCATGTTGAGCGCTATCGCCGCCGCGGGGCGAATTCCCTTTGCCGCCCTGCCCAATGTGCAGCCAACTACCTTTATCGTAATCGTCAGCGGTTTTGTGTTCGGCCCGCAGGCGGGTTTTGCGGTGGGTTCCACGGCCGCCCTGGTGTCTAATTTTTTTCTCGGCCAGGGCCCCTGGACCCCGTGGCAAATGCTTGCCTGGGGATTGGCCGGGGTTTCCGCCGGCCTGCTGAAAATATTTTTCCCCGGCGCCGGCCGGAAATGGATGATCGCCTTTTGTTTTCTCTGGGGCTACCTTTACGGCTGGATCATGAATATCTGGTCCTGGGCAGCCTTTATCCAGCCCCTGAACTGGCAAACCTTCCTCGCCACCTATAGCGCCAGCTTTTTCCTGGACACCCTGCACGCCGCGGGAAACGCCCTGTTCTACGCCGCCCTGGGAAACAGCCTGATCCGGATTCTCCAGCGTTTCCAAAGGAAACTCACCGTGGAGATTATTCCCTGAGATTACTCCCGGCCCGGCGGGGAAATTCTAATTAAAGGGGATTGTATTTCTCCCCGGGTAGTGTTAGTTTTATCGTGTAGACCAATCCCGTCGAAATTCCTTTTTCTCCCTTTCAGATATGGTGCAAGAATGATCAGGCGGAAAGGTCGAGGCGGATGAAACAAATTACTATTCCTGTTGAGGGCATGAGCTGCGCGGCCTGCGTAGCCCGGGTGGAGCGGGCTTTAAAAAACACCCCGGGGGTTACCGGGGCAGTGGTCAACCTGGTCACCGGCAAAGCTGGCGTGGAATACGACCCGGAGCAGGTTTCCGTGGAAGAGCTGGTTGAAACCATCCGCGCGCTGGGCTACCAGGTCCCCACCGAAGAAATCCACCTTACGGTACGGGGCATGAGCTGCGCGGCCTGCGTAGCCCGGGTGGAGCGGACGGTGGCGGCCCTGCCGGGAGTCCTCAAGGCGGCCGTCAGCCTGCCGGCGGAGTCGGCGCGGATAACCTTTTATCCCGGTGCGGTCACCCCAGGGCGGATCAAAGAAGAAATCCGCCGGCTCGGCTACGAAGCAAGCGAAAAGGCCGCCGGGCAGGAGGCCCTGGACCGGGAAAGGGAGGCGCGCCGGGCGGAAATCCGCCGCCAGGCCCGGAATATGCTCATCGCCTGGCCGCTGGCCATCCTGGTCATGCTGGGCATGTTCCGGAACGTCTGGATCTTTCCGCATCTCGTCCCCGAATTTTTTAGCAATACCCTCTTTTTATGGGCCCTTACCACGCCGGTGGTCCTGGTCGCCGGCGGGCAGTTTTTCGTCCACAGTTTTAACGGGCTGCGCCGGGGCGCCACGGACATGAACCTTCTCTACGCCACGGGGATCGGCGCCGCCTACCTCATCGCCACCATCAATACCCTCTGGCCGGAGGCCGGCTTCGGCGGCAAGGGCGCCACCTTTTTTGAATCGGCGGCCCTGCTGACGGCCTTTATCGTTCTGGGCCGCTACCTGGAGGCCCTCACCCGGGGCCGTACTTCCGAAGCCATCCGCAAGCTGATCAACCTCCAGCCCAAAACCGCCCGGGTCATCCGGGAGGGACAGGAGGTAGAAATCGCCGCCGACGAGGTGGCGCCGGGCGACGTGGTGCTGGTGCGGCCGGGGGAAAGCATCCCGGTGGACGGAAAGGTAATTGAGGGTCATTCGGCGGTGGACGAGTCCATGATCACCGGGGAGAGCATCCCGGTGGAGAAAAAGCCCGGCGACGAAGTCATCGGCGCCACCATCAACAAAACCGGATCATTTAAGTTTGAAGCGACCCGGGTGGGCCGGGACACCGCCCTGGCCCGGATCATCCGCCTGGTGGAAGACGCCCAGGCCACCAAAGCCCCTGTCCAAAAGCTGGCCGACTTCGTGGCCGGCCACTTCATCGCCGGGGTGCACGTGCTGGCCCTGATCGTCTTTCTCTTCTGGTTCTTTTACGGTTATCACGCCTTTTTCCGGCCGGACAGCCACTTCATCCTGTCGCCCTACAGCCTGGCCGAAGTGGGGGTGTTCGGCTTTTCCCTGCTCTTGAGCGTGACCACTCTGGTGATATCCTGCCCCTGCGCCCTGGGGCTGGCCACCCCCAGCGCCATGATGGCCGGCACGGGGAAGGGGGCGGAAAACGGCATCCTCTTCAAAGGCGCCGACGCCGTGGAGGCGGCCGCCGCCCTGCAGGTAATCGTTTTTGACAAGACCGGCACCATTACGCGGGGCGAGCCTTCCCTCACCGACGTGATCCCCGCTCCGGGTTTTGAACGGGAAGAATTGCTTAAGCTGGCCGCCGCCGCCGAAAAGAGCTCCGAGCACCCCCTGGGCGACGCCGTAGTGCGCGGTGCGGAAGCAGCCGGGCTGACGCCGGGGGAGGCGGAGGATTTTGAAGCCGTCCCCGGCCACGGGATTAAAGCCCGTGCTCACGGCCGCGCAATTTTGCTGGGCAACCGCCGGCTGATGGAAAAGGAAGGCGTTCCGTTCGAGGCTCTGCTTCCCCGGGTGGAGTCTTTAGAGCAGGACGGAAAAACGGCCATGCTGGCGGCTGTGGACGGCCGCGCCGCCGGCGTCATCGCCGTGGCCGATACCCTGAAGGAGAATGTGCCGCAGGCCATCGCCCGCCTGAAAAAAATGGGCCTGCGGGTGATCCTGATCACTGGCGACAACCGCCGCACCGGCGAAGCCATCGCCCGCCAGGCCGGGATTGACCGGGTGCTGGCGGAGGTGCTGCCGCAGGACAAGGCGGAAGAAGTGCGGAAGCTGCAGAACGAGGGGCTGCGGGTGGCCATGGTGGGCGACGGTATCAACGACGCCCCGGCCCTGGCGGCCGCCGACGTGGGGATGGCCATCGGCACGGGCACCGACGTGGCCAAGGAAACGGGCGAGGTAATCCTGATCAAGGCGGATCTGCGAGATGTGGTTACGGCCATCGAAGTGGCCCGGGCAACCATGCGGAAAGTGCGGCAGAACCTGGTCTGGGCCTTTATCTACAACAGCCTGGGCATCCCCGTCGCCGCCGGGATCTTCTACCCCTTCACCGGCCTGCTGGTCAGCCCGGAGCTGGCCGCTTTTTTCATGGCCATGAGTTCGGTATCTGTCACCCTGAATACCCTGCTCTTGAAACGCTTCGTCCCCTCTTTCCAGAAGGGGCCCAGAGAACCCCGGGAAGGTGCGGGCCGGCCGGTGCCTAACCCGGCGACACAGTAATCATCACCCGAACTATAGCTACACGATCTGAACAATAGAGGCAGGACATTTTGTCCTCCCGGCACTTAGCCTTTACGTGAGTTTACTTTATACTTTTCGTGCTGGTCTAGATCTGACGGAGGGAAAAATATCATGGCCGATCCAGCCCGTCTAAGCGCCCTCGTTTACGCCGCCATCTCCCTGGCCGCCGCCGCCCTGTTCCTGCTGGCCACCTATGCCGCCGGGGTTTCTTACCCGCCGGTGGCCCGCTTCGGCGGCGCCGTCTGGGTTTTCATTTTAAGCATGATCATCACCATGCCCATAATTATTCCCTACCTGAACAAAAGGCAAAGGAGATAAGCTAAGAATAATGCAATTAAAAAGAACAACCCCGCCATTCCTTGCGGGGCTTAAGTTTTCTCTGGCAGGGGAGACAGGACTCGAACCCGCAACCTACGGTTTTGGAGACCGCCGCTCTACCAATTGAGCTACTCCCCTTTATTTTTTAACGATTAAATTATAAAATAGCTTTTTGCATCTGTCAAGACGGTTCCTTCGCTTTTTATGCCATTTCGCTTTTTTGCCGCCCTTGCAGCCCGGCAGGGGATGAAAAAGTTAATTTTCCGGAAAAAAACTTTAAAATCAATTTAATCAAAATATAAATCAGTCCAGGAAGGATTTTCACCGTGAATATGGAACGTATATGTTAACGGAAAATCTTCGAGGAAAGGGTTGATCTGATGGCCATTGAATATCGAATTACCCATTACAAGACAACCTTTCACAATCCTTTGCAAAACTTCGAACTGACCGAAATTCCCTGCGAGATCAGATACGATCCTTTAACGGGGCAGGCGGCGAGGCTGATTTCGATCAGAAAGCCGAACCTGCTTGAGCATGACTGGACGCCCTTCGTCGAGGAGTCCCGCCGCCGGTTTTGCCCGTTCTGCCCGGATAAAATAGAGCAGACAACCCCCCGGTTTCCGGAAGAGCTGATCCCCGGCGGCCGTTTCCGGTGGGGGGAAGCCACGGTGGTTCCCAATTTAAATCCTTACGATCAATACTCGGTAGTGGTAGTGATTTCTCCCCGCCATTATTTATCCATGCCGGAATTAACTCCTGAAGTGATCAGCAACAGTTTTGAAGCCGGCCTGGAGTTTTTAAAAAGGGTTTCCGCCAAAGATTCGCAAGGAACGAAATACTGCTCCATAAACTGGAACTACATGCCTTATTCGGGCGGCTCCCTGATTCACCCCCACCTTCAGGTGCACGCGGGCCCCCAGCCGACCAGCCTGGTGGCCCTGATGCTCACCAAAGCCGCGCAATACTACGAGCAGAACAAAAGCGTTTACTGGGCCGATCTGCTGGCCTCCGAAAAGGACCAAAACGAACGCTACCTGGGCCGGACCGGCAGCGTTTCCTGGCTGGCCGCCTTTGCTCCGCGGGCTCTGTTTGACGTAATCGCCGTGCTCCCCGGCAAAGTGACCATCAATGATCTCACCAGGGAAGATCTGGCGAACCTGGCCGAAGGTTTGAACAAGGTAATCACTTTTTATCAAAAAGCCAATGTGGCCAGTTTCAACGCCGGGCTGTACTTCGCCCAAAAAGAGGACGCCGGCTTTTGGGTGACCGCCCGCCTGGTGGCCCGCTTCACGATTTTTCCCCTGGTGGGCAGTGACTACAGCCACTTGCAGGTTTTGCACGACGAGGCGTGGGCAATGTACCTGCCCGAACAGCTTGCCCGGGACCTTCAACCTTACTTTCAAGAAAAATAAGTTCCGGCAGGATTCTTGACTTCCTTTCACGAATTAATAATTATATCACAAGTTCACGGACCCCAAGGCGAGCAGGGCACAATCACTTTTCCATGTTTTATTCCCCTTGTCTGTTCAGCAAGTATTATTCAGCAAGGATAAATTAATGCGGTCAAACAATTTTAAAGCGGAGGGATGATCCCGGTGAAGACCAGATGCATGTTGTGCGGGCGGGTGATTGAAATCGAAGAATTTCCCGCCGATCCGTACGAAGACGAGGAAGACCTTCCGAAAAAACGCTCCCTGCAGGTATGTCAACTCTGCCAGGCGAAATTAAAACACGAGGCCGACGAGTCGCAGAAGGTGCCAAAGCCAATGTAGTTATAAGCAACCAGGCAATCAAGCAATTGAGAGCAAATTTAAAAATTTGGAGGTTTTGAAACTGCAAAAAGGATTACGCTTTCTTTCGCTTGCCGTAATTGTCGCCGTTATCCTTTTTTTTAGCCTGATCGGCTGGGCAGCACACCTGTATACGGACTGGTTATGGTTTAACAGCTTAAATTACCAGCAAGTTTTTAAAACAATTCTGGTTTCCGAACTCGGGCTCCGCCTGGCGGTTGGGGTGGCCACTTTTGTTTTCCTGTTTCTCAACCTGTTCCTGACCCGCCGGACGCTGGTGAACGCGGCCAGGCTCTCCCGGCCGCTCCAAGACGAAGAGGGAGTGGTCACTCTTTATCCCCCACCCGCGGGCCAGTTACTTAGTTACCGGACTTTAACGGTTCTTTTTGCCCTGGTCAGTGCTGTCCTGGGTCTTTTCCTGAGCCTGGGCGTCAGCGGCGACTGGGTTATCCTCCAGAAATTCCTCCACGCCACCCCGTTTGGGACGGCTGATCCCGTTTTCCAAAAAGACATCGGGTTTTACTTTTTCACCTTGCCCTTTTACCAGTTTCTTTACAAGCTCTGCAACTGGTGGGTGCTGCTGACTGCGTTCGTGGTCGCGCTCGTTTACTTTGTTGCCGGGATGATGGCCGGACAGGCCGCGAACCCATTCCAATCCATGGCGGCCCGCTATCACCTTTCCGCTCTGGCGGCTGTCTTTTTCCTGATCCGGGCTGGCGGCTACCGCCTGCAGCAGTATAACCTCCTGTATTCCGAGCAGGGAGTCGTTTACGGACCCGGCTACACCGATCTCCACGCCAACCTGCTGGCCTATAAAATCATGTTCATCCTGGCCTTACTCGTCGGCGTGGTGATTATTGTGAACGCCTTTTTGAAACGCTTCCGGCTGGTCCTGTACGCGATCGGGTTTCTGGTCGTTGCTTCCGTGGTTTTAAACGGTATTTACCCGGCCCTAATGCAAAAGCTGATTGTCCTGCCTAACGAAATGGAACGGGAAAAACCGTACATTGAAAATAACATTAAAATGACGCGCCTGGCTTATGATCTGGACAAAGTAGAAAAAAAGGATTTTCCCGCCGGGCGGACGATTACCGCGCAGGACGTCCGGGAAAACCAGGACACGATTAAAAACATCCGGCTGTGGGATTACCGCCCCCTGCAGCAAACTTACAGCCAGCTGCAAGAAATGCGCACCTACTACGAGTTTAAAGATATCGACGTGGACCGCTACGTGATTAACGGGCGCTACCGTCAGGTGATGCTGGCGGCGCGCGAATTAAATGTGGATTCCCTGCCGGAACAGGCTAAGACCTGGGTCAACCAACACCTGAGATACACCCATGGTTACGGGATTGCCATGAGCCCGGTAAACGAAGTTACCGGCGAGGGCCTGCCCCAGTTTTTCATCAAAGATATTCCGCCGGCCTCCCAAACCAGCCTGAAGGTGGAGCGGCCGGAGATCTACTTCGGTGAAGCGACCGATAAATATATTATTGTCAATACCCGCGACCAGGAGTTTGATTACCCCGTCGGCGACGACAACGCCTGGTGCACCTACCAGGGAAAAAACGGCGTACCGGTCAAATCTTTCCTTCGTCGCCTGCTGTTCGCCGTCAGCTTCCGGGATTATAAGCTGCTTCTGGCGGGAGAAATTACGAACGAAAGTCAGGTTCTTTATTACCGCAACATCAAAGAGCGGGTGCGGAAAATCGCCCCCTTTCTTTTGTATGACCGGGACCCCTACATTGTCTTGAGCGGCGGTAAGCTCTACTGGTTGTGGGACGCTTACACGGTGAGCGACATGTTTCCTTACAGTGAGCCTTTCCAGGGCCGCTTAAACTATATCCGGAACGCGGTGAAGGTGGTCATCGACGCCTATACGGGAGAAGTAACCTTTTACGCCGCGGAACCGATTGAGCCGGTGCTGCAAACCTTCCAGAAGATCTTTCCCGGCCTGTTTGTGCCCCTGGATAAAATGCCTGCCGATCTAAAGAGCCACATCCGCTACCCGGAGGATCTTTTTGCCATCCAGGCCAGGAAGTATACCGTTTATCATATGCAGGACTACCGGGTCTTTTATAACAAAGAGGATAAATGGAACCTTCCGACGGAGCTTTTTGGCACCAAGGAAGAGGCCATGGAACCTTATTACACCATTGTCCGGCTGCCGGGAGAAGAGAAGCCGGAGTTTATTCAAATCATGCCCTTTACGCCCCAAAACAAAAAGAATATGATTGCCTGGCTGGCGGGGCGTTCGGACGGCGAAGCCTACGGCAAACTGCTGGTTTACGAATTTCCGAAGCAAGAGCTGGTATACGGCCCGATGCAAATCGAGGCGCGGATCAATCAGGACACCTTGATTTCCCAGCAGATCTCGCTCTGGGACCAAAGGGGCTCCCAGGTGATCCGGGGCAACCTCCTGGTAATTCCCATTAAAGACGCCCTGATTTACGTTGAGCCGCTGTACCTGCAGGCGGAGCAGAGCAAGTTACCCGAACTGCGCCGCGTAATTGTGGCGCACGGGGATAAGGTGGTCATGGAACCTACTTTAGATCTGGCCCTGCAAAAAATCTTCGGGGAACGGGCGGCCATTTCCCCGGCGCAGCCGGCGGCTCCGCGACCGGAACAAGAGCGGACAACGGCACCGAAGACAATCCCCGAACTGGCGCGGGAAGCCAACCGGCTGTACGACGAAGCGCAAAACAAGCTCAAGCAGGGGGACTGGGCCGGGTACGGCAGCACCCTGGAAAAGTTAAAAGCCACCCTGGAAAAACTGGCCGCGGAAGCACAGTGAGGAATCCCCTAAGTTAAATCTTCTGTTGCCGGAAACAATGTGCTATAATTTTTAGAGAAACAACCAAATCACTGATTTCTGAGAAGGGAGAGAAGTTCAGAATGTTTTTCGAAAGCTGGTGGCAGGGAATTGTTTTCGGTTTCTTTACTACCGTAGCGATGCTCGTGATTGCCCACGCTTTCACCGTCATGTGGAAAAAATACGAGGACGTGCCGGAAAAAAAGCCCGTCTGTCATGATGACCACCATCATTAAGGAAGCGGCCATTATTCAGTAAGCAGGCTGAAATTTGGCTTTTGGCCGGCAGAGGAGGTTGGCGATGGGCAGGATTAAACGGATTGGGGTACTGACCGGCGGCGGCGACGCTCCCGGCTTAAACGCGGTGATCAGGGCGGTGGTGAAAACCGCCATCAAACAGTACGGCCTGGGCGTGGTAGGTTTTCTGAATGGTTTCGGCGGCCTGATCAAAAACCAGGCCCGGGAATTAACGGAAAAAGACGTGGTCGGGATTTTACCGCGGGGAGGAACCATCCTGGGTACGACGAACCGCGACAACCCCTTTCATTACCCGGTTACGATCGAGGGAAAAAAAGTTTTTAAAGATGTTTCCGACCGCGTGTTTGAAAATATCAGCATCCAGGAAGTGGACGCCTTAATCGTCATTGGCGGCGACGGCAGCTTGGCCATCGCCAGGGAATTGTACGAAAAGGGCCTGCCGGTTGTGGGTGTGCCTAAAACCATTGACAACGACCTGGCGGCGACCGACCAGACTTTTGGCTTCGACACCGCCCTGACCACTGCCACGGAAGCCCTGGACAAGCTGCACACCACCGCCGAATCCCACCACCGCGTGATGGTCCTGGAAGTAATGGGCCGTTATGCGGGGTGGATCGCCTTAACCGCCGGGATCGCCGGCGGGGCGGACGTCATTTTAATTCCCGAAATACCCTACCAGATTAACAAAGTGGCGGAAAAAATCAACGAGCGGGGGCAGCAGGAGAAAAAGTTCAGCATCGTGGTTGTAGCAGAAGGGGCGAGGCCACTAGGAGGAGAAATGGTCGTGCAGAAAACCGTCGAAGACAGCTACGACCCGATCCGGCTGGGTGGTGTGGGGCACGTTGTGGCCCAACAGGTGGAAGAATTAACCGGAAAGGAAACGCGGGTAACTATCCTGGGCCACCTGCAGCGGGGGGGTTCGCCCACCGCCTTTGACCGGATTCTGGCCACCCGTTACGGGACGATGGCCGTCAACTTAATTGTCGAAGGCCGTTTTGGCGAAATGGTTTGTCTCTCCGGCACAAAGATTACTTCCGTTCCTTTACGGGATGGGGCCGGAAAAATGCGCCAGGTGCCCGTAGACAGCGACTTAATCCGTTCCGCCCGCCAGTTGGGAATTTGCCTCGGCGACTGATCCCTAATTCTTAATCCCTAATCCCTGTTTTTTGGAGGTTTTCACATGCTTACGGTCGATATTCCCGGCCAGGGAGTGCTTAATTTAGAACACATTGTGCTTGATTTTAACGGGACGATGGCTTTAGACGGGGTTCTTCTCTCGGGGGTTAAAGACAGGCTGAATCTGCTGGCGGAAAAGCTCCAGGTGCATATTCTTACCGCCGACACTTTCGGCACCGGCAAAGCGGCCTGCCGCGAAATCAAGGGACGGGTGCATATTTTGGAGCAGGGCAGGGCAGGGGCCGAATTAAAAAAGGAGTTCATTGAAGCCCTGGGAAAAGAAAAAACAGTTGCCGTCGGCAACGGGACAAACGATACGCTCATGCTGAAAGCGGCCGCCCTGGGAATAATGGTGTTAGGACCGGAAGGGGCGTCGGGAAAGGCTTTGGCGGCCGCCGACGTAGTTGTTACGGATATTAATCACGGGCTGGATATGCTCCTTAACCCGAAACGTCTGGTGGCTACCTTAAGGGCGTAACCCCCAAAAAAGGAGGGCCAAATGCCAAATGGTGTATAATTATACCGAAGACGCCGTGCGCCGAATGCTCCCCGAAGTATTGAAAGACTACCTGAAAACCCACCCCCAAACGTGCACCTGCGATTTGTGCCGGGACGATATCATGGCGCTGGCCTTAAATCAGCTGCCCCCACATTACGTGGCTTCGGAAGAGGGAACCATTTTTACCAGTGTCAGTTTTGAGCGGATCGGCGGTAAAGCCCAGGTGGTGGCGGCGATCACCAGGGCCATCGCCCAGGTAGCACAAAAACCGCGCCACAAATAATTCACCATTATTTCCCATAAAGTTACCATATTTTATCAAGGTAAAATCTGCCTCTCCCTCGTATATTTTATTTATTACCAAAGATAGGCGAGGGCAGGGTAGATCAAGATGAGCAACCGGTCCGGAAGAAAACCCGGAACAAAAAAAGTATTTGCCGTCTTGACGGGTATTCTTTGCGCGGGTCTGCTGCTTGCCTTGCTTTTTGCGGGCAAAAAAGGGGAACCGGCGCAAGACTCCTTAACCGGAAAGGACCTCGAAGAAATCCGGGCTGTGGTCAGGGGCGGGGTGGAAGATAACGCCTGGTGGGGGGCAAAAAGCAAGGAGGAACTCGAGCAAATCTTAGCCCGGTACTATACAGAACCTTTGCTGGGGAAAATATGTGCAAAATCCTGGGCGTTTATCTGTGAGCCGACCGACTGGTACTGGCAGGCGCGAGTAAAGCAAATGGATGCGCGCAGGCAGGGGAAAGACACTGTTTCCGTGGCGGCGGAATTAGAACTGATCGATTTAATTACCAGCCGGAAAGACCAGGGAAAAGCTGATTTTTTCCTGAAAAAAACCAGGGAAGGGTGGCGCATATTTTCTGCCCGTTACCGGTGGCCCGATTAGCGCCAGGGAGTTGAGCCGGAAAGTGAAAATCGCCGTCTTTACCGACAGCTATCGTCCTTACACAAGCGGCGTGGTCCATTCCATCGAAACATTCAAAGCAGAGCTGGAAGCTTTAGGCCACGAAATCTACATTTTTGCACCCGCCTACCCAAACCACCGGGAACCGGAAGAAAGAATCTTCCGTTTTTTCTCCTTGCCGGCCCCGACTAACAAAGACTTCACTCTGGCCATTCCTTTTCACGGGCGCCTGAAAACTATCC
>JBFMEJ010000002.1:0-19005 GCA_040753275.1 Bacillota bacterium | reverse complement strand
GATTCCGATCTTATAATTGCCACATTGGCAGGAAAGTAAACCGTCTTCGCTGAGATCACACATGTGCGTTAAAACCCGGCCCATTACTTCACTGTTATGAAAATAATCTTCGCCGGCAAGCTCATGAAACAAAATACCTATTTCTTTCTTTTTGTTTTGACTCAAATTTCGCATTTTGGCCGGGGGACCGAGATACCCCAGCTCCAGGCCCGTATCCGGGCAGGACAGGGTGGTTATTTCCTGCGCCCAAAGAATGCGGCTGCTTAACCGGTACGGATGCATGCTTGCGCAGACTACGCACCGCGCTTGCAGGAAATAATCCGTTCCTTTTTTTCTTACCGCTAATTTTAACGCTCCGCACGAGCACCTGATCTGCGCCGCACAACCCTCTAAAAAATCAAAACGGGAGAGCTTATGGTATTCCAGCCTGCCACACTCAGGACAACGCATGGCCAGCATTGTTTGGGTGGCAATCAACACGATCGAAAAACCTCCTGTCCCCGCCTGCGCCGGCTTGCCTGTTGAGGGAACGCTGTTCGCTGCCTGAAAAAGATAAGCCTGCTAGCCGATTTCTTCCAGATACCTTTCTGCATATCGCGACTCAATCAACAAGGTTTTGACCAGTTGGCGAACCTCGTTTAAATCAAAAGGCTTGTCTATGTAATAAGTAATCCCCAGTTTTTTTGCGCGGGCGTTGATGTCCAATTCCCCATAGGCGGTCATCAACACGATGGGCACGTCGTAATTTAATTTGCGGATTTCCTGGGCCGTTTCCAGACCGCTCATCACCGGCATTTTATTGTCGAGCAAAATTACGTCCGGCGTTTTGTAAAGCACCTTTTGAATTGCCTCGGGCCCGGAAGCGGCCATCTCCACCCGGTACCCCTCCTCCGCAAATGCTTCGTAAAGCAACCTACGAACCCCCGCCTGATCGTCAACAATCAGAAGATCGTAACCACCCATCTCTTTCCTACCCCCTTATCCAAAAGTAAATCCAACACGATCCCCTTCCCCCGGGACGGGGAACCAAAGTCCGCATTCTCTTCTCAGTGAGGGTTCTGGAGAGGATCTCCGCGTATTCTCCTCTTCTCGACACTACCCCTTTCGCCGCCGGAAAACTTAGGATAATAAGTCTGGACTTTAACCATTCGACGACAGAAAAAGAAAATCCTCCTGCCCGAAAAAATTTTAAGGACTGAATTTCGGCATCGGCAGGAGGGGCGCCAGGGAAGTGGCGGTAGCCATTACGGCGACGAGCAAGATGACCCCGCCGGCCAAAACGGCCCCGACGGGAAGTAAAACCACAGCTACAGCCTTTCCGGTGGACAAAGCATGTTCTTGCCTGATGCCCAGAACCAGCAGAACCATTCCCCAAATTAAAACAATGAAAGCGAACAGGTACATGAACAGGGACAGGGTGAATCCTTTCGCGCCGAAAATGAAGAGGAGTAAATTGGCCGGTACCAAAAATATTCCCGGCAGGCTGGCCAGGCCGGCGATCGTCCACACTCCCACCGCCCTTCCCCGGCCGCCCAAAAATTCGGCGAGCAGGTGCAGCAATGCGCTGTAGATAAACCACTTCGCGTATTGAAAAACCAGGCCCAGAATGGCCAGGACCAGCGTCATGGCCTTCATCATCACCGCCATGTGGCCGGCGGCGGGCGGGTGCATTAAACGCGGCGTAAGCAACCCGCTCATGATCGCGACAAGGACGTTGACCAGAGTAAAAATCAAAACTGTCTGGCCGATGGGCAGCCGCTGAACGATTTTCGGAAAGGCGGCCGCCGGTTCAAACAACACCCCGTAAATCAGTTCCAAAAAACCGGGGGGCGCTCCCGGTGCGCCGGTCCCGCCGTTATTCGCTGCCGGAATTTCCCCCTCCGGCGAACCTTCCCTGCCTCCGGGGGCGTCGTCGATGGCAGAGGCCTTCCCATCCGTCATTTTTCCTTCCTCCCTCATCGTCTCAAAACCTACTTTCCAATGAAATGAGCGGGATAAAGGAGCCAGATGGCCGGATAAATCACCTGTTTTTCGGTGCTTTTAACCTCTCCCTGCCCGGCGGAAAAGGCGCCCAGCTGCAGGAGATCCCCGAACGCCGCCTTCCGGCTGCCGCCAAGCAATTCCTGCCACAGTCCCCGGGGCCCCAGTTCAATCACCCGCGGATCGCGCCCCAGACCGGCCATTTGCCCGGCCGCGCTGATCGCCTCCCGGTAATTGCCCAGTTCGTCCACCAGCCCCGCCTCCTTCGCCTGGCGCCCCGTGAAAACGCGGCCGTCGGCAAGGCGCCGGACGTCGGCGGGATTCATTTTTCTCCCTTCGGCCACGGTGGTTAAAAATTGCTGGTAAATGTCGTCCACCATGCTCTGAAAAATGGCGCGCTCCTCCGGCGTCACGGCGCGGGCGGGCGAACCCATATCCTTATGGGGGCCGCTTTTAAAAGTTTCCGTGCCGACGCCGATTTTTTCGTAAAGCCCCCGCAAATCCTGCGTCTGCATAATCACGCCGATGCTCCCGGTCAAGGTGCCCGGGTTGGCGATGATTTTATCCGTCCGGGAAGCAATCCAGTAGGCGCCGGAGGCAGCCACGTCGCCCATGGAAGCAACCACCTTTTTTCCGGCCCGGCGCAGCCGGTCCACTTCCCCGGCGATTTCCTGCGCTCCGGAAGCCGTCCCGCCCGGGCTGTTCAGGCGCAAGACCACCGCCTTGATTTCGGGATTCCTGGCCGCCTCCCGCAGGCGGGCGAGCACGTCTTCCGAACCGGTTTGCGCACCCCAGAAGCCGCTGCTGCTGCGGCCGCACGTGATTACGCCGTTAATGGCAATCACCCCTACGGCGCCGGCGGAACGGCCGTACACCACCCCTTCGCCCGGCGTCCGGGTGGCCGCCACGGCGATCCAAATCACCAGCGAGAGGAGGACGATCCCGACCACCGCACCCGCAATCACTTTGCGTTTCAACTCGCCTCACCCCCTCTGTGCCTCTGTACCTTTGTGCCTCGTCCCTTTGTGCCCTATCCCGGCCCGTTCATATTATACGCCAAAACAGCATCGGCTATTTTCCCCGTTTTTGCCGCTCCTGCAGGCAGGCGCCGATAAAATCGCGGAAGAGCGGATGGGGCCGGTTCGGCCGGGACTTAAACTCCGGATGGAACTGGGTGGCCACAAACCAGGGATGATCGGGCAGTTCGATAATCTCGACCAGGTAGCCGTCAGGCAGCGTGCCGCTGAAAATCAACCCCCGTTCGCTCAAGGCAGTGCGGTAGAAATTATTTAATTCATAGCGGTGGCGGTGGCGCTCGTGAATGATTTCCTGCCGGTAGGCCCGGTAGGCCAGTGTCCCGGGCGTAAGCCGGCAGGGATAGGAGCCCAGGCGCATGGTTCCGCCCAGTTTGTCCAGTTCCTTTTGCTCCGGCAGCAGGTCAATGACCGGATAGGGCGTGGCCGGGTTAAACTCGGCGCTGTTCGCTTCACGCCAGTTCAGCATGTGGCGGGCAAATTCCACCACTGCCAGCTGCATGCCCAAACATAAACCCAAAAAAGGTATTCTATTCACCCGGGCAAAATTGATCGCGTTAATTTTTCCTTCGATGCCCCGGTCCCCAAACCCGCCGGGAACCAGCACCCCATCCACATCGCCGAGAAAATCCTGCGCCGGGCGGTGCTCCAACTCCTCCGAGTTAATCCAGCGGATGTCCACGGCCGTATCGTGGGCCAGCCCGGCGTGCCGGAGGGCTTCGGCCACGCTGAAGTAGGCATCGGGCAGAGAAACGTATTTGCCCACCAGCCCGATGGTAACCAGCCCCTTTAAATTTTTCATTTTCGCGACCATTTCCCGCCATTCCCGCAGTTCCGGGGGATGACAGGCCAGTCCCAGCCGGCGCACGGCGATTTCGCCCAGGCCCTCTTCTTCCAGCAGCAAGGGCACCTCGTAAATGGAAGGCGCGTCCACCGCCTGAATTACGGCGTCCTTCTCGATATCGCAAAAAAGGGCCAGCTTGTCCCGCAGTTCTCTCGTCAACGGTTTTTCCGTGCGGCAGACGATTACGTCGGGCTGGATCCCGATGCTGCGCAGCTCCTTTACGCTGTGCTGGGTCGGTTTGGTCTTCAGCTCGTTGGCCGCCCGCAGGTAGGGAACCAGCGTAACGTGTACGTACATGACGTTTTCCCGGCCTAAATCGGTCCGCAGCTGCCGGATGGCCTCCAAAAAAGGCAGGGACTCGATGTCGCCCACAGTGCCGCCGATCTCGCTGATCACCACGTCGAGGTCATTTTCCCGGGCGGCGCGGACGACCCGTTCTTTAATCTCGTTGGTGATGTGCGGGATGACCTGAACGGTGGCCCCCAGATAGTCGCCGCGGCGTTCCTTGCTGATCACCGACCAGTAAATTCCGCCGGTGGTGACGTTGCTGTTTTTGCTGGTGTTGCTGTCGGTGAAGCGTTCGTAATGACCCAGGTCCAGATCGGTTTCCGCGCCGTCCTCGGTGACGAAAACCTCCCCGTGCTGATACGGACTCATCGTTCCGGGATCGATGTTGATGTAAGGATCTAGTTTTTGAATAGCTACTTTTAGTCCCCGGCTTTTTAAAAGGCAGCCCAGGGAGGCGGCGGTAATCCCTTTTCCCAGGGAGGAAACCACTCCCCCGGTAATAAAAACAAACTTGGTCATAAAAACCTCCCAGGATCGGTCGTCGGACGTCGGACGTCAGACGTCAGAATTAATAGGAACTCTTCTTCACATTCGTTCCGGGGCACTGACGCCCAAAAGGCGCAGGCCGTTTTTGAGCACGACACGGGTGGCGTCGGCCAGGATCAACCGGGCTGCGGTCAAGGCAGCATCGTCGCTGATAACCCGGTAGCTGTTGTAAAAACTGTGGAAAAGCCCGGCCGTTTCGTGCAGGTAACGGGGCAGCCGGTGCGGCGCCAGGTCGCGCGCGGCCAGCGCCACTTCCTCCGGAAAGTCGGCCAGCTTGCGCGCCAGGGCCAGCTCCGCTTCTTCTTGCAACAAAAAGAGGTCGACCCGGTCAAGGTCCGGCCTGGCCCTGCCCATATCCTGCAGCTGCCGGAAAATGCTGCAGATCCGGGCGTGGGCGTACTGGATATAATACACCGGATTCTCGTTGGATTGAGAGCGGGCCAGGTCGAGGTCAAAGTCCAGGTGGCTGTCGGCGCTGCGCATCACAAAGAAGTAGCGGGCCGCGTCTTTGCCCACCTCCTCAACCAGCTCTTCCAAAGTGACAAACTGCCCGGAGCGCTTGCTCATCTTGACGATCTCCCCGCCCCGGAACAGGCGCACGAGCTGCATGATGATCACGTGCAGGGCGTCCGGGTTATAACCCAGGGCGGCCAGGGCCCCCTTCATCCGGGGAACGTGGCCGTGGTGGTCGGCGCCCCAGATGTTGATCACCAGGTCGAACCCCCGCTGAAATTTATTCCGGTGGTAGGCGACGTCCGCTGCAAAATACGTGGGCAGGCCGTTGCTCCGGACGAGCACCTCGTCCTTTTCGACCCCAAATTCCCTGGCCTTAAACCAGAGGGCCCCCTCGTGTTCATAAAGGCAGCCCTTCTCCCGCAGCCGTTCAATAACCTCCTGCACGGCGCCGCTGGCGTGCAGGGAAGCCTCCGAAAACCAGACGTCGTAGTGGACGCCGAAATCCCCCAAAGCCTTCTTGATGGCTGCCAGCTTTTCCTGCAGGGCGTAGCGAACCAGGGCCTCCCTCCGTTCTTCGGCGGCGGCGCGCAGGTATTTGTCCCCGTGCAAGGCGTAAAAGCCCTTTACTGTTTCGATCAGGTCTTCACCGTGGTAACCTTCCCGGGGAATCTCTCCGGGCAGGCCTAAAAGCTGAAAATAGCGCGCCTCCAAGGAAAGGCCGAACAATTCGATCTGGTGGCCGGCGTCGTTGATATAAAATTCCCTGGTTACGCGGTAGCCGGCAAAATTCAGAATTGCCGCCAGGCTGTCCCCCAGGGCCGCCCCGCGGGCGTTCCCCATGTGCAAAAGCCCGGTGGGATTGGCGCTGACAAACTCCACCTGCACCCGGGCTCCCTTGCCGACGTTGACTTTCCCGTAATTCTCGTCTTCCCTGACGATGTGCGGCAGTTCCGCCAAAACCCAGGCGGGTTGAAGATAAAAATTAATAAAGCCGGGGCCGGCGACCTCTACCCTGGCGACCGGCAAACCGGTTAATTTAAGCCGGCTCACGATCGTTTCGCCGATTTTGCGCGGCGGCAGGCGCATAGCCCTGGGCAGCAGCAGCGCCAGATTGGTGGCAAAATCCCCGTGCTCCTTTTCCCTGGGCACCTCGATGATAAAATCGGGCAACTCTTGAACGGCCGGCAAAGCCCCTTTTTGGCCGGCCTCGTGAACGGCGTCCCGTAAGGCGCCGGATAGCCGTTCCCGCATCTGTTCCACTATCCCAGCCACTTAAGGCCAAAACCTCCCGTGAAAAAACAGGAATCAGGAATCGGGGTGAGACCCTTTTCCTGGATACCATTATTTTCAGTTCTTGATGGAAGGATCGCGAGTTCCCATGAGCAACTGCTAAAAACAATGCTGGCTTCCTGGACACTGGATCCGGAGCAAAAATATGTACCCTCACCGGCGGGAAGTCCTGCTTAAAAAGCGAAAAGCCGGCTGGACAACCGCCGCTGGAACCCGGCCAAATCCCGTTCTTATTGTACCAGATCTTCTGCCGGTGATAAAGGGATTAATTGCCGGCAGATAGACTTTCATCAAGAAGTGTTCGACATCGGTTTGGGGGATTCCTTTTGGCACCAGAAAACAGGCACAAAGTTTTTGCCGGCAGAGGGGTCAGGACGTCAAGACATAAACCAATCATCCCTCAGGCCCTTTTGGCCCGGCCCTCTTTGCCGGCTTTTGCTTTGTGCCCGGTTTTAAGAAAAGCCTTTGTGCCTCTATGCCTCTGTGCCTTTCTTCCAGCTAGCCCGTTGCCCCGCCTGCCAGCGGCCTTTGCTCTCCGGGGAAGGGACGGGGAGCGCTGATCGTTTTTGGCCGCAGGCCGTGCGCCCGGCAAAAGGCGGCCATCCGCCGGAAGGCTTCCGTCAGGTCCTCCACGGAGGCGGCGTAGGAACAGCGCACAAAACCTTCTCCGCTGGGGCCGAAGGCGTTGCCGGGAACTACCGCGACCTTTTCTTCCTTCAAAAGCCGCTCGGCAAACTCTTCGGAAGAAAGGCCGGTGCCGGCAATCTCCGGAAAGGCGTAAAAGGCTCCGCCCGGCTCAAAGCAGGGCAGGCCCATGTCCCGGAAAGCGTGCATCACCAGCAGGCGGCGCCGGTTATACTGCTGGACCATCTGGGTCATGGCCAGCCGGCCGTTTTTCAGCGCTTCCAGGGCGGCCATCTGCGCGGTAATGGGGGCGCAGAGCATCGTGTACTGATGAATTTTGGTCATGGCGGCGATAAAGTCGGGATTTCCTGCTGCGTAACCGATCCGCCACCCCGTCATGGCGTAGGCTTTGGAAAAACCGTTCAACAAAACGGTGCGCTCCCGCATCCCGGGCAAGCCGGCCAGGCAGGTATGTTCCCCGGTGTAGGTGAGCCGGCTGTAAATCTCGTCGGAAATAATCAGCAGATCACGCGCCTGGGCCAGCTCGGCAATCTCTAAAAGCGTCCGCCGGTCCATGACGGCTCCGGTGGGATTATTCGGGTAGCTTAAGATTAAAATTTTAGTCCGGGGAGTAAGGGCCGTTTCAATTTTTCCGGCGGTAACCCGGAAACCTTCGTCCATCGTCGTCGGAACGGTGACCACTTTTCCGCCGGCCAGCAGAACACAGGGGGCGTAAGATACGTAGGAAGGCTCGGGGATCAAAACTTCGTCGCCGGGGCAGGTCAGCGCGCGCACGGCCAGGTCCAGGCCCTCGCTCACCCCTACCGTGACCAGGATTTCATTTTTTGGATTGTAGATCACCCCGCAGGCTGCCTCTAAATCGGCCGCAATCGCCTGCCGCAGCTCGAGCAGGCCGTGGTTGGACGTATACATGGTGTATCCTTTTTCCAGGGAGTAAATGCAGGCCTCCCGGATGTGCCAGGGGGTGATGAAGTCCGGCTCGCCTACGCCCAGGGAAATAACCCCTTTGGTTTCCGTCACCAGGTCAAAAAACCTCCGGATTCCCGAAGGCGGTAGGGAGCTAACCAGCGGGTTGACGTACGAGTTCCATGTTTTCATGGGGAAACTGCCAGCCTCCTGTCTTTTTCGCCGTCTTCGAACATCACGCCGTCCTGCTTGTAGGTTTTCAGGATAAAATGCGTGGCCGTGCTGAGGACTCCCTCAATGGTGGCCAGTTTAGTGGCCACAAAATTACTGATCTCACGCATATTTTTTCCTTCGATGAAAACCGCCAGGTCATACGCTCCGGAAACGAGGCGCACGCTCCGCACCTCGGGAAACCGGCAGATGCGCTCGGCCACGGCGTCGTAGCCTACATCCCGCTGCGGGGCCACGCGTACCTCGATCATGGCCATCACCTTTTCATCGCCGGCCTTTTCCCAGTTCACCAGCGCCATGTACCTTAAAATAATTTTATTTTTCTCCAGCTCTTTAATGGTCTGCCGCACTTCTTCTTTTTCCATGCCCAGCATGACGGCGATGTCCTCCGCCTCCAGGCGGGCATCCGACTCCAGGATTTCCAGAATTTCCAGGACTTTCTCCATGGCCCACCTCCAATAAAAAACTCCCGTCCCCAAGGGACGAGAGCTGATTCTCGCGGTACCACCCTACTTGGCCGCCGGCCTGGGGGGTCTTTTTCCAGGCCGGCGGCCCCCTTTTGCCCCGGTTAACGGCGGGTAACCGGTGAAAAGACATACTCACCGCCCGGCGACCGGGCGATTTTCCGCCTCCAGCTCCGGGGCGGCCCGGATGCCTTCCTCCGCCGGGCTCGCACCATCCCCCGGCTCGCTGTGCTGATTCCCGGCATCCTTCTTCCCCTTCACGGCCTTTTCCTCTATCAAATTACGCTGATTGTAACACGCCCGTTTTCCGTTGTCAATATGGTTATTTTTGCAAAACTTACTCCCTCGGCCGCATTAAGGGGAACAGGATTACGTCCCGGATGGAAGGGGAATCGGTGAGCAGCATGACCAGGCGGTCGATGCCGATGCCCAGCCCGCCGGCAGGCGGCATGCCGTATTCTAAAGCGGTAAGAAAATCCTCGTCCATCATGTGCGCTTCCTCGTCGCCCTTTAAGCGCTTTTCCGCCTGCTCCTGAAAACGGATCCGCTGGTCGACGGGATCGTTCAGCTCCGAAAAGGCGTTGGCAATTTCCCGGCCGCAGATGAACAATTCAAAGCGGTAAGTCAGCCGCGGCTGTTCCTTTTTTCGTTTCGCCAGGGGCGAGACTTCAAGCGGGTAATCGAAGACAAAGGTGGGTTGAATCAGTTTTTCCTCCACTTTTTCTTCAAAAACGCGGTTTAAAAGCGAACCCCAGGTATCTCCCGGTTCAACTTCGATCCCCAGACCGGCCGCCGCCCGGGCGGCCTCCCGGTCGTCTCCCAGGGCGTCAAAATCCAGCCCGGTGGATTGCCGGACCGCTTCGATCATGGTGGTGCGCCGGTAAGGCGGAGTAAGGTCGATGACTTCCCCTCCGTAGGGAACCTGCATAACGCCCAGGACCTCCCGGGCGACGGTGGAAATCAGTTCCTCGGTCAAATTCATCATGTCGAAATAATCGGCGTAGGCCTGGTACAGCTCCAGCATGGTAAACTCCGGGTTGTGCCTGGTGGAAATGCCCTCGTTGCGGAAATTGCGGTTGATTTCGTAAACCTTTTCCAGCCCGCCCACCAGCAGGCGCTTTAAATACAGCTCCGGGGCAATGCGCAGGTAAAGGTCCATGTCCAGGGCGTTGTGGTGGGTAATAAAGGGGCGGGCGGCGGCCCCGCCGGCCACGGTGTGCATCATGGGCGTCTCCACTTCTAAAAAACCCTTGCGCTCCAGAAAGTTCCTGATGGCGCAGATAATTTTGCTGCGGGTCAAAAAGGTTTCCTTTACCCCGGGATTCATGATTAAATCCAGGTAGCGCCGGCGGTAGCGCAATTCCACGTCCCTTAAGCCGTGCCACTTTTCGGGCCAGACGCGCAGGCTTTTCGCCAGCAAAACAAACTTTTGCACCGCAATGGTGACCTCGCCCATCCTGGTTTTAAAAACCTTTCCCGTTACGCCGAGAATGTCGCCGAGATCTAGTTTCCCGAAAAGAGTGTAGGCATCCTCCCCGAGATCGTTCAAACGCAGGTAAATCTGAATCCGGCCGGAGAGATCCTGGAGGTCTGCAAAGGTGGTTTTTCCATGCATTCGCCTGGCCATCAGCCGGCCGGCTACGGCCACCTCTTGATCTTGAAAAGCCGCGTAATTTTCCGTGATTTCCCTGGCCAGGTTCGTCCGGGCAAATTTTTCTCCGTAAGGCTCGACGTTGCTTTCCCGCAGCTGCGCCAGCTTTTCCAGGCGCAAACTCATCAGCTCGCCAAAATCTTCCCGCTCCTCTTGTTCTGCCTGACCGACTTTCTCTTCCACAATTCTTTACCTCTCTTTGCCTCTCCCTTTTCTATTCCGGCAGCAACTGGCCGATAACAATAAAATATAGGAAAAACCGGGCAAGATCAAGGTCTCTCCGCGCCGTTTCCGCCCGTCTTCCAAATCACTTCTAAAAAAAGAAAGGTTCCTTGCGGAACCCTCCTCTCGTTTTTTACCACCATCATGCATATTTACGGACACTCTCCATTTTTTCTATGCCTGCTCACCTTTAACTCGCGGGGTTCTGGCCCGGCCCTCTTGCTGGTTGCCCTGACTTTCACTATTATATTTTTTTGCTTTAAGCGCTAGAAGAAACGTCTACGATATCTCGACGATCTGGTATTTAAAAAGGCCGGCCGGGACGGTGATTTCCACCACGCTCCCTTTTTGCTTGCCTAAAATTGCCCTGCCCACGGGCGACTCGTTGGAGATTTTTTTAGCTCCGGGATCTGCCTCCGCGGAGCCGACAATGGTGTACTGAAATTCGTTCCCTTTTTCGAGATCGCGCAAAGTCACCGTCGAGCCGAGATCCACCACTTCCGTTGCCCCTGCTTCCCGGTCAATGATGCGGGCGTTACGGAGCATCTTTTCCAAGGTCAAAATGCGGCCCTCCACGAAGGCCTGTTCATTTTTGGCGTCCTCATACTCCGAATTTTCGGAGATATCACCGAACTCGATGGCCTGCTTGATCCGCTGCGCGATCTCCCGCCGCCGGACGGACTTGAGCACTTCCAGCTCGTCCTCCAGCTTTTTTAGCCCCGCTAAAGTAAGGGGCACTTCTTTTTCTTTTTTCATCTGCTTTCGTCTCCCCGCATCGATCTCTTTTTCGTCAAATATATGCGCCGGTCAAGGCCGTTTATGCAAAACTTAAAGCACTGCCTTGCGTTCAAGTTGCAGTGCCCTCAAAATCTTTTTCCCCATTATAAGGAGAACCCCCTGCTTTGTCAAGATAAAGATCGCTAAAATTTTTCGGCGGCGGCGCCCAGCAGGCGAGCCGAAACAAAAAACAGCCGCCGCCGGGACGTCTGCCATAATCTTAAATCACGGATGGAAAGGCTCCTACCGCACCCCCAGAGCTTTCATGGCCGCAACCAGGGGGTCGGAGTAAAAGATGGGGTCCGCCCTGGTGTTCCATGATCTCCCCTGTAAAAACGATAAATCCTGCTGCCTTTTATGTAAATCTTTGCTTCCGGGGTGTTCCTTATTTCCCGGCCAGTGGTTATAATATAAAGTAAATACGATAGTTTATATTTGGAAATTTATTGATCCTGCTGATCAGGCTCCCGGAGGAACGCTATTTACATTTATCAACTTTAGCGAGGGTGCCCGATGATAACTTTGATTGAAGCCTTAAATTTTCGCTGTCTGAGGTATGTCCAACAACCGCTTGGCCCTTTTCACGTTTTGATCGGTCCGAACGCCAGCGGAAAAACGACGTTCCTGGACGTAATTTCCATTCTGGGAAGCCTGGTATCGGAAGGCCTGGACGTGGCAGTGGGCGAAAGAACAAAAAATTTTCAAGATCTGGTCTGGGGGCGGAGCGGGGATAGTTTTGAACTGGCCATTGAGGCCGGAATTCCCGCCGATCGCCGCGTACAATTGGGCGAGCAGCCCTATGATACCGTACGCTACGAAGTCAGGCTGGGTAATGTGCAGGGGGAAACGGAAATACTTGCTGAAAAGGTTTTGTTAAAAAAGGCAACTCCTATTCCCCCCAGAGAAAGAACTCTCTTTCCGGATTATCTTGAGCCGCCGCAAACAATCCTGACCCCTAAGGGAAAGAGCAAAAAATATGGTCGCACCGTCGTCAACAAAGTCTACGGGGGAAATGATAATTACTATTCTGAAGTATACTCAGAATCCGGCAAGGGATGGGCTCCCGCATTTAAATTAGGCCCACGTAAATCGGCCCTGGGAAATCTTCCCCAGGATGAATCCAAGTTTCCGGTGGCCACCTGGTTGAAAGGCTTGTTAACGGAAGGCGTGCAGCAGTTTATCCTGAACAGCTTGCTTTTGCGCCGGGCCAGCCCCCCCGGACAGGTGCGGGGATTCAAGCCGGACGGGTCCAACCTGCCCTGGGTGGTTGCCCGGTTATGGGAAAAAGCGCCTGAACGATTTAGAGACTGGATCGCCCACCTGCAGACGGCGCTCCCGGACCTGGAAAACATCCAGACCATTGTGCGGGAAGACGACAAACACTGTTACCTGGTGCTGGTCTATCGCGGCGGATTAAGCGTGCCGTCATGGATGGCGTCAGATGGGACGCTGCGCCTCCTGGCGCTTACTTTACCTGCTTATCTGCCTGATTTTAAGGGCATTTATTTGATTGAGGAACCGGAAAACGGTATTCACCCCCGGGCCGTGGAAACCATGTTCCAGTCCCTGTCTTCCGTTTACAATGCGCAGATTCTCCTGGCCACCCATTCCCCGGTCATTTTAAGTCTGGCTGAACCAGAGAGAATCCTTTGCTTCGCCAGGACCGCCGAAGGCGCCACCGATATCGTTCCGGGCAGCGAACACCCGGCGTTGAAGGAATGGCAGGGGGAAACCAACCTGGGCGTTCTTTTTGCCGGGGGTGTGCTGGGATGATCAAGGACCTGGCGATCCTCGTGGCCGACAAAGATATAGAGTACACAATCAAAGGGTTACTGACCCGACCTCAGGCGCTGGGGATACGTCTGGTAACCTGTGATTGTTTTGTTCATCCCGAGCATGACCCCGGCTGCCTCCTGCGGGGGCACGATTTCCTGCGGCCTATGGTAAACATCTATGCCCATGCACTGGTCATGCTTGACCATAAAGGCTGCGGCCGGGAAAAGGTATCCAGAAAAGAGCTGGAAAGGCAGATTGAAGAACGTTTGTTTCATTCCGGTTGGGGTGACCGGGCCGCAGCCGTCGTTATTTCTCCTGAACTGGAGATATGGGTTTGGAGCAATTCTCCCCACGTCGACCGGATTATCGGATGGACCGGAAGAGAGGTGGATTTGCGGTCCTGGTTAATCCAGGAGGGTTTCGCCGAAAACCGCCAGGGCAAACCAAATGAACCCAAAAGGGCCTTTAAACAGGCTTTAAAAATCGCCGGGAAGGCGAATTCTTCTTCGTTATTTGAGCAGTTGGCCAGATCCGTTGGCCTGGAAAGCTGCGTCAATCCGGCGTTCGTAAAGTTGAAAGCGACTTTGAAGAAATGGTTTTCGGCAGGAAGAGCAGAAACTTCTTCAGAAGGTCGGTAACAATTTACGGAGCTTTTTAATTTTAAGTAAAAGGTATTATTTGATCATTAATATTCCTGATCAACTTACCGCTGTTTTTCCGCCGGTGCGCTGCCGGGCGCGAGCCCTGATGCGTTCGATTTCCTCCTTGCTGACGGCCCGCTCGAAGCTGCGGAAGCCGGCCAGTTTGAAGCCGTGTTTCTTCGCCAGCCGACTGATTTCCTCCACCCGTTCAATGGTGATGTCCCGGCCCAGGGAAAAATTCTCGTAGCGCCCCTCCAAAGCCAGGATCATTGTCTCGGCCATGCAGGCGTAGGCCGTGCGCGGCGGAAAACCGAAATTAAAGTGAAAATCCACTTCCCCCGGCACTTCGATCACGCCGCCTTCGATCACCAGGACGTCGTCCCGTTCCGCAGCCACCTGCCGGCTCACGTTGCGCGGGCGCGCCACGTCGCAGACCACCGCGCCGGGCATTAAATCCCGGGGGCCGATGATAGCGTCGGTAGCACTGGTCACGGCAATGACCACGTGCGCACCGGCCAGGGCCTGTTTAACGTTGTCCGTAACTTTTACAGAGAGACCGGTTTCGTAAAGAATTTTCCGGGCCACTTCCTCCAGGCCGGCCTTGTTGCGCGCCACCAGGGTCATCCGGCGCGCCTCCCGGGCTAACAAAAGCGCGCACACTTTGCCGATGGAGCCGGTCGCCCCCAAAATGACCACGTGGGCCTGCTTGAGATCATGCCCCATCAAGCGGGCCGCTTCCTTTGCCCCTTCGACGGCTGTGGCCACCGTGTAGCTGTTGCCCGTAGTGACCGCAATTTTTAAATTCCTGGCAATCGTTATACCCGCGTCCCCCACCACGGAGCTGAAGGCCCCCAGCCCCAAAATTTTCGCGCCCAGCTTTTCGGCAATCCGGCCCGTCTGGATCAGCCGCTTGTAGACAAACTTTTCCGGGAGCGTCAGCATCTGCCGGGCGGTCAGGGGGCAGGAAACAAACCACCCTTCCGCCTCGCTGTAGGGGGTCTTCACCCCGGTGATCCGGGAGAGTTTCATCGGCGGCACAAGGCGAAAGATGCCTTCGACCACCTTTTCGGGAAGGCGCCGGGTGAAGGGAAACTTCCTGGCCACGTCCCGTACGTCCAGGGGATGGATGAGGAAAGCAAACTTTTCCATGAAGGAGCCCTCCTGTCAAAAGTAAAAGCCAACCCCAATCGAGACAAGCATCAAAAAGCTGTGCACGGTTTTGTGCACACCTATTTTAACAAGAAAAGCCAAGATAAGCAAGTCAGTTTCCAAAAAACGTTTCCAAAAAAGCCGACACCATAATTATAAATCAACAGGCCCGGACAATTCGCTTTTTTCCCAACCCATTTTGCTTGTCAAGATCACGCCGGTATTTTATACTGAAAACAGGCAAACCATGAAGAGCAGAGGTAATCGAGAGAGGACGCCGGATTAATCCCGGCAGGGGGTGTCAGCTAATGCCGGAAGACAAGAAATACATCACCGGCCACCTTCGTCAGTTAAAGCGGGAAGAAAAACAAATCGCCAGAAAGGCTCGCCAGGCCCGGGCAAAGGCGGGTGAAATCGCCCGGCAACTGGCCTGCCGTTACGGAGCGAAAAAGATATACCTTTTTGGCTCCCTGGCGACGGGCGAATTCGATCAGGATTCGGATATCGATCTGGCCGTGGCCGGCCTTCCGGAGGAGCACCACCTGAAGGCCTACGGGTTGGCCGAAGGTGTAGCACAGCCTTTCCTGGTTGACCTGGTCCTTCTCGAAAGTGCCGTAGATAGTTTAAAAGAACGGGTGAACAAGGAAGGGGTGGTTTTGTATGACGGCCAGGGAAAGAAAAATAGCCCGGCTCAAACGCCTGGTGGCAGAAGTAAACGAAGATCTACGGGTCGTGGAAAGAATTAAAGAAAAGGCCACGGCTGTTTTGAAAGCTGTCAACGCCAGAACGGGTCCTGTTCCCGATGCTGATTTGATGGCCATGGCCGGTTATCTGCACCACTTCTACACCGGGATCGAAACCATCTTCGACCGCATTTCCCGCCAGATTGACGGAGGTCCGGATAAAGCCGCCGATTGGCACCGCGAACTTTTAAGAAGCATGGCAGTGGAACTGGAAGGGCTTCGGCCAGCGGTGATTTCGCCCGGGCTAAGGGAAGAACTGGATGAATACCGGCGCTTTCGCCACCTGTTTCGCCATGCTTACGCCAGTGAATTACGCTGGTCGAAAATGGGCCACCTGGCGGAAAACATGGGAGACATTCTTGACATGGTGAAAAAGAGAATTCAGGAATTTGAGTCGTTTATCGCGAAATTAATCGAAGAACTGCACCCGGCGGAAAAAGAAAGATCCTTCTAAGGAGTGTAAAAAGTCCATCCCCTACCTCCAAATGCAGGCGCCCGACTTTTCGGCCGGCCCGGGGAGTTCACCGCTCAACTCACTTAATATTTTCTCCAACTCCTCCGCACTGGCCGCCTGGTTGATCCTGACCCGTATTTTAGCCGCTCCGGGCGTTCCTTTCAGGTACCAGGCCGCGTGCTTGCGCATTTCCAGGACGGCCACCCTTTCCCCTTTGGTTTCGAGAAGGAGTTCAAAGTGCTTTAAGGCCACTTCGATCTTCTCCTGCAGGGTGGGCGGCGCCGGCACCTCACCGGTGGCCAGGTAATGCACCGTCTGCCGGAAAATCCAGGGGTTGCCCAGCGCGGCGCGTGCGATCATGACCGCGTCGCACCCCGTCACGCGCATCATTTCCAGCGCATCTTGCGGGCTCCAGACGTCGCCGTTGCCGATCACCGGAATGCGCACCGCTTCCTTCACCGCCTGGATAATGTCCCAGTCGGCTTCTCCGCTGTAAAACTGGCTCCGCAGGCGTCCGTGCACGGTCACCGCCGCGGCGCCCGCCTCTTCCGCCAGCCTGGCCAGCTCCACGGCGTTGACGGAATTTTCGTCCCACCCCTTGCGCATTTTCACCGTCACCGGAACGCTCACCCGGTTCACCACCTCCCGGACAATCCGCGCAGCCAGTTCAGGATCTTTCATCAGCGCCGCCCCTTCGCCATTGTTGACAATCTTCGGGGTGGGGCAGCCCATGTTGATGTCGATGATGTCCGCCCCCAACCCTTCCACGATTTTCGCCGCCCGGGCCATATATTCTGGGTTGGACCCGAAAATTTGCACACTCAAAGGACCGGGCTCGCCGTCGTGATTCAAGATGGTCAGCGTGCGCGGGTTGCCGTATAAAAGGGCCTGGCCGCTCACCATTTCGGTGCACGCCAGGCCGCAGCCGAATTCCCTGGCGATCATCCGGTACGCCCGGTCCGTCACCCCGGCCATCGGAGCAGCGATTACCGGGTTGGCCAGCTTAATGCTACCAATCTGCATTACTGCTTTTCTCCCCGCGAGCAGATGATCATCAGCAGGTAATGATCACTAATGTGCCGCGCTAACCCCGGTCGGCGGCTCCTCCGGCACCCCGGTTGCGTTCGTAGATAATCCGCAGCCCCGTCAGGGTAAGCAGCGGTTCCACGCGGTCGATGGTGCCTGCTTCTCCGGCAATCAGCTCCGCCAGGCCGCCCGTGGCGATCACCAGGGCGTTCCCGCCCATCTCCTTTTTCATCCGCCGGACAATCTCGTCCACCTGCCCGGCAAAGCCGTAAATAATCCCGGACTGCATGCTGTGCACGGTGTTTTTCCCGATGACGGAAGGGGGGCGGACAAATTCCACCCGGGGCAATTTGGCGGCCCGGGCAAAAAGCGCTTCCGTGGAAATTCCGATGCCCGGCGCAATCACGCCGCCCAGGTATTCGCCTTTGGCGGAAATGGCGCAAAAGGTGGTGGCCGTGCCGAAGTCAACAATAATCAATGGCCCGCCATAAAGTTCAAAGCCGGCCACGGCGTTCACAATCCGGTCGGCACCCACCTCTTTGGGATTTTCATACTTGATGGCCAGGCCCGTCTTGATGCCGGGGCCGACCACCAGGGGAGCAACCCCGAAGTACTTTTGCGCCATTTGCTCCAGGGACAGCATTAACGGCGGCACCACGGAGGAAATTACCATATCTTTAATTTCCGGCAGCGCGACCCCGATGGATTTGAGCAGATCCCGTAAAAGCATTCCGTACTCGTCCGCCGTCCGGTAAGGAAAGGTGGACAGCCGCCAGTGCTCCAGGAGCTCTGTGCCCCTGTACACGCCCAGCACAATATTGGTATTCCCTACGTCAAAGGCCAGAATCATTCCGATCACCATTTTTTTAGCCCATTGTACCAAAGGACCGTTCGTCAGGCAACATTTCTTTTTCGCCATCCGGGCTGCTGGTTCTTCCCATGGATATGTCCTCCCGTACCCGCCTGCGGTTCACTCCGGGACAAGCCCGGGACGCCGACACCCCGCGAAAATTGCTCAGGCCGCCGCCTTTATCTGGTGGTTCAAGCGTCCGCCTCTTTCCCCCGCAGCACCGCCAGCCGCCGGCTGACTGCTCCGGCCAGCACCGCGGCGGCCGCCGCCTTCAGGAGATCCAGGCCGATACAGGGAAGAAAACCGATTTTGATGACCTGCCACACAGAAAAAGTTTTCCCCAGGTAGAAATTTAAAATCAGGTAAAGATAGGGCAGGCCAAACAGATAAAGGGCCGCCAAACCGCCCGCCATGGCGAGAAAATAACGGACTGCGCCCGGCTGCCCTTTTTTCGGCAAGAGCGCGCCCGTAACGTAGGCCCCGGCAATATAACCTACCAGAAAACCGAAAGTAGGCTGGAGGACATAAGCGGGGCCGCCGAAAGGAGGTTTTTCAAAAACCGGCAGGCCGATTAAGCCCAGCAGCACGTACACCAGCATGGCCAGCGCCCCCGCTCGGGCGCCCAGCAAGGCGCCGCTCAGCATCACCACAAAAGGCACCAGGCTGAAAGGAACCACCGGCGCCCCGAAGCGGAAGAGCGCCGCCGCCACCATCGCCAGGGTCGCAAACAAAGCCGCCAGAATCATTTCCCGGATCGTCAGTTTCATTAGCCACCTTCTCCTTTCTTTACCAATCAATTCGTCTTGCTTCGTCCGCCCGCGCCCTTGGCGGGCGCCAGTTGCTTCCCGGCCGATCGCGGCAATTTTTTGAGCGTAATTGTTAACCTAAACTAGCGATTAAGTTAACTATTAGCCCAAAAAATAAAAGCCGGCCAGCAAAGGAACATAAAAGAAACAAAATCCGAAAAAGGCTACCGGGATCTTAAAAAGGCCGCAAAGAAACCTCCCCGGCCGTAATGCGCCGGACCGTCCC
>JBFMEJ010000001.1:0-23872 GCA_040753275.1 Bacillota bacterium | reverse complement strand
CCCTCCCGGTTTAAATCCGCCGCTGTGGGCAGGGCTTGTCCAGGACCCTGGCAAATCCGCCGCCCCGTTCAAACCGCCTTCCGCCAGGGCTTATCTAGACCAAACCAAAATCCGCGCTCAGCTCCGGCGGCGTCAAACCCCACATCAACTAAATTGCGGCCCCGGCTCAAACTCATGCCCCGTGTCCAGCTCAACCCTGCCCAAAACCCCCGCGGCGTAAACCCCTGCCGGAACCCCCTGCCGGAACCCTACCGGATCAAGTAACTCCCGGCGCTTTCCGCTATTTCGGCGATCCCCGGGGAAATTTCCTCCGGGTAGCAAATCTCCAGCAGCAGGCGCAGATCTTTATCGCACACCGGGACGATGACAATCTTGCCTTCCTTCTGGCCGAGCGCCCTCTTGAGCCGCCCGGACAGCTCCTCCCTCCGGTTGTGGTTGAGCTCGCCGAAAAAGGCCGAGTACTGGATGTGGGTTAAGCCGTAATCCTTGCAGGTTTGAAATATTTTGTTGCGGGTCCGGTCGTCGGTAATATCGTAAACGACAAACGTTTTCATCTTTAAACGGCCCACCAATTTCCATTTTATTTCACCGTTTCACTTTTGCTTTACCTGATTTCTTTTGCCGCCCCTGAATTCCCCGTCTATACTGCTCTTCAACATTCACCAGCCCGCCACAAAGGGCCGGTACTTCGCCTCGCCCCGCAAATAGGAGGCCAGGCGGCGGGACTGCATTTGAATGATGGTGCGCAGTTTGTATTTCTTGCCCTCGTAGTTTTCTTCCCCGTCCAGTCTCTCCAGCACGCGCCGGGCAATTTCCCGGCGGCTTTCCGGGGTGATTTTATCTTCCTCCATGGCCACGGCCCCGCCTCTGGTGAACAGGGAGATAATCGTCCGGTCCACCACGGCGGGGCGGAATTCTTCAATCAAGTCCAGGATCAGGCTGGGCTTGCCGGGGCGGTCGGTGTGCAAAAAACCGGCGAAAGGCTCCAGCCCGGCCAGCATGACCGCCCCCCAGATCTGGCTGTAGAGGATGCCGTAGCCGTAGTTTAAGGCGGCGTTTACGGGGTCGGCGGCCCCCCGGTGTTCCCGCCCGTTGAATTCCGTCCGCCCGCTCAACAGCAGCTCCACGGCTTCCCAATATTGCTGGGCGGCCCTGCCTTCCACGGACAGGATCTGCCCCCGAACCTCCTCAATATTTGCCCCGGTGATCCCGTCCAGCTCCCGGTGGGCGTTTTCCAGGCAGCGGGCGACGGTCTGGAGCGCCTCGAAAAGAACGGCGTCGGCTCCCCGCCGGTATTTGGCGAAATACTTGACCAGGTGCGCCTGATTTTTCAGCTTTCCCTCCACAAAACACTTGGCGAGGTAGAGGCCGCGCCCGTCCTGGTAGGCCAGGATCTGCTCCCGGCGGGTGATCACCGTGCCGGTGAGGTGGGGCGAAGTGAGCCGGGCGTAGGGCTTTCCGGAGGAGCTCAAAAAGTTAATCTGCACGCCGTATTCCACGCACTCGCGGATGACGTCGTAAGAAAGCGAAACGCCGCTGGAAGCAATGGTGACCTGGGTGAGGTCCCGGAAGGGCACCTCCATCACCACCTGGTTTTTTTCCTTCACCACCAGGCGCTCGCTTTTCTTGCCCAGGGCCACGCCGTAATCGGTAATGTAGAGTTCGGACATCACTCTCTCACTTCACTTACCTGACGAAATGAATAAGAATGCGCCACCCATTTTAAGCCATATCCGTCAGGCGGCACATGGGTAATTTTTCCTAACCAGAAGAAATTTTTAAAAAATCAACCTTCTTTCCGGGCGAAGAAAAGTCTTTCCGCGTAAGATTCAATCACATCCCGGCGCGCCAGTTTCGCCCGCCAGGATTCCGGTATCCCGTGTTCACCGTAATAGGCGCCCGCCAGCTGCCCGTAGATAGCGCCGATGGTATCGGCGTCGTCTCCGAGGTTTACGGCCATAAGGCAGCCCTCACGGAAAGAATCGCTGCGGTAAAAGGCCCAGAGCGCCGCCTCCAGAGATTTGACCACGTAGCCCGTGCCCCGGATCTGCGGCGGTTGGCGGCGCTTGAAAGAACCGGCAGCAACCTCGTCGATTTCCGGAGTGAGCGGGTTTTCCGCCCAGTATCCAGGTACGGGGCTGTAACGCTCCGCAAGCAATTCCTCTTTGCTGCACCCGTTGACGGCGCCCACCAGCAAAGCCCCCAAGTAACGGCAGGCGTCCACGGCGGCAACGGCCCCGTGCGTAGTGCGAGAACCTAAGCCGGATTTTTCAATGGCTTCCCGCGGGTTCCGGGCAAAGAACAGGGGCACCGGCGCCAGCCGCATCAGGCAGCCGTTCCCTGCACCCAGGGGGTCCGTTCTGCCGCAATAAGGCTCCCGGGTCTTTTCAAACCGCTCCAGCGCCTCGCGCACCGTATTGCCAATATCGAAGCAATGCCCCGTGCTGCTTAAGTAACCCTCCCGGTACCAGCGCAGATATCTTTCCAACTGGTCAACCGGATCAAACCCCTGCCGCTCGATCAGGCTTTCCGCCAGACAAAGGGCCATGGCCGTATCGTCCGTCCATTCCCCCGGCGCCAGGTTAAAATAGCCACCCCCGACCATGTCCGCAACGGGGTTAAAAACCCACGGCACGATAAATTCCAGGGGGGCTCCCAAAGCATCCCCCGCCGCCAGCCCCAAAAGACTTCCCCGGTAACGTTCCAGTTGTTGCATAGGAAAACCCCCGTTTCATAAAACGTGAACACTACGCTCGTAGTAGCTGAACCCCTTGCTGGACCGGACCAGGCGGTAGGGTAAAATGATCCCTTTGCGGATGCGGTCTTTGCCCAGGCTGATCTTTTCATCGGTGTATATGTTTACCTTCCCAAACGTCAGGCTCTCTCCCCAATCATCCATCATTTGAACCATCCCTAAAGGAAAATTCTCCGGCATCCGGCCTTTTACTTCACTCCCCTGGACATAAACACCCTCCAAAGGGAAAAAATCGTCCGGCAACCCTTGGGTCTGCCGCGGCGCTTGCAACAACTGAAAAAAGCACCCGCGCTTACCGAAATAATTGATTTGGGCAAGCAACGTGGTCAACTCCGCAAGCCGCTCTTCGGCCCCCGCGAACGCCAAGCCCATTGTCCCTTCCAGGTGGGCATATTCCCGGAAGGCGATGGTCCGGTCCAGTGTTGCCCCGGCCTCTTCTTTCCGGCTGGGCTTTAAGATTTTGGCAAAAAGATTGGTAACCACTACCCTTTCCGGGGGACGGACGGCAATGGAAAGTTTTTTGATCCAGGCGAAGGCCCCGGGGCCGGCCCCTAAACCCTTTATTCGAATGGCTGTGTCCAAAAGAGCGGTGCGGATGGCAAACGGCGTGGGCAAAAACAAGGTTTTCGCCCCCGAAGACGTAGCCTCGCCTGACCGAAAAGAAAACAAGGAAACCGGCTTGTATTCGGCAATCAGCCACATTGCCATCACCCGTTACTGATCCATCTTATAAGGCCGCGTGGTCTTAATGATCCCGCGCATCACCTCGGCAAACTGGCCCATGGAATCAAAGTTGTAAAGGTCGATGGCCCCTGGTTTCAGGTCGTTAAGAGCTCCGGCCACCCTCGCCAACTCCCGGCGGTAATCCTGGTCCAGCGGGCTTAAAACCGGGGCCGGCATCACCTGATTGGTCACGCTTACCGTCCCCGAAAATTCCACAATATGCGGGTTCTGCGTCCCGCGCATAGCCCCGTTCGGTTCAAGGAAGGTATACAGGATGCTTTCCAGAAAAGCCAGATAGCGCTCCTCACGTTCCTCATCGGAAATGGCGTACTGCTGGGAAATATCGTTGAAACCGATGCGGGCCATTTCAAAGCCGGCTACGACGGCGTAAACGCCGGAACTGGTCGGGCGGTGGAAAATGGCCTGCTGTTGGGTTTCTTGTGCTTGCTCACCCCGTTCCGTTGCAAAACGAACGTGAAAATAGCTGTCCGTAGTCGTATAATCCGGCACGCCGACCACCCAGCCGAATTCGGCCACCGACTTTCTGGGCACGGAACGGGCCCCCTTGGCAATTAAGTTCCCCTCCAAATCATCCAGTGCGCAGTGTTTAAGAAGGGCGTCGATCAGGGCGCTGTCCTGCGGGGGCAGAGCGCGCATAAAGTCGGCATCATCCAGCACGCGGCTGGAGCTGAATTTCCGGCACCCCTGGCACAACGGCAAACGGCCTTTGGCCAGTAAATAAAGATGTTCAGCCTGAATGTGCTTAAGCATATCGCCGGAAATTGCGTTCACGGTGGCCAATTTATAGTCCCCGCCGGCCTGGTCGCGGTAGACCACGTTGACCATCCGGGTAGCAATCTGGTTCCCTTCGCCACCCTCGTTATTCAAGGAATGTACGTCCAGAATGGCCCGCCCGCAGATGGAAAGGGAATAAACGGCCTGTTTTTCATTCATTTCGGCTCCTCCTCGTCATTTTAAAATCTAAACATCTCCTGCAGCACTAAAAATGGCACTAAACAAGAAACTGTTTTCGAATATGCTGAAGACGCAGGCACTTAAGACGCACCCGCATCTCCTTCGTCCTTTGGTTCCCGGGCGTACCCAAAAGCGATGAGCAGGTTAGCCACGGTCGGGGCACCGTATTTATCCACCAGGCGTACAATATCCTCGATGTCGCTGGTCAGGATGTTCTTCCGGTATTGATTGCCGGTTTTTTCGTAAACGCGGGCATTTTCGGCATTGTAACTTTGCATAAACTCGCTCAAGGCAGCGATAAATTCATCATTGTAAAGTGCTTTGCGCTTCAACTCCTGTCCGAGGCCGTAACGGATGTCGTACTCGCTTTCACTGCGTCCCCGGTATTGGGGAATAATGGTGCTGCGCCGGATGGCTTCGGCAATATTGCGAAAGCCCGGCGTTTCCAGGATTGGCGCAAGCGGTTCGTTGCTTTTCAAGATTAACACCTCCAGATTGCGAGTGGTGAATGGTTTCACCCGATAATTTTCCCGGTCCAATTCGCGCGTCAAATAAGCGGAGTAGGCGGCGGTAAAGTCAAAAAAGGCATCCCATTTCCCTCCCGAGAGGAAATCCCGGTAACAGGTCAGCAGATCGTACCCACCCTTTTCTTCATCAATGTTCCGGATAATATTTTCATGCTCCGCGATCACCTCCCTGTAGAGGTTTACGTCGTCCGGCGATTCTACCCGCATCCACCGGGGCAATTCAAGAAAAGAAAGGTTCATCACCGCGGAGGCCTGGCCGAGACTTTTGTAATAAGCTACGTACATCCCGGCGATAAAATCCTCCGGCCCCTGCCCCAGAAGTTCGACCAAAAGGTCCATCTCCTTCGCCGCCTGGCAATAATCCAGGAAGCACTCCGTGTAACGCAGGGCAGCCAGGACATCCATTTTTACCGCCGTGTCGTTCCAGAGAGCATCCTGAAAAGCGGCCAAAACGGCGTCGTTTGCTCCCAGCCGGATATTTACCGGTGCCAGGGCATAGGTCTTGCGGTCGTCTGTACCCTGCACCCGCCGGGGGACAGCACAGCGGTACATCCCCACCGCCTTCAGGTATTCCAGCAGCCAGAATGATTTAATGTTGCCCATCTCCAGGCGGCTGGCCTTGGCCTCGTTTTGGCCCTTGCCCTGACTGGGATTGAAGAGCTGGAGCAGAGTAGCATCACTTTTCGCCGGAACGCCCAGCTCTTTCATCTTCTTGCGCCAGGCATTCTCGATGGCCTCCGGATCCCCTTCCGGGAGGGCAAACAGCAGCAAAATATGCCGGAGATTTTCAGCAAATTGGGCGCGCGCTTCCTGCCAGCGCAGGACCAGCCCGTTATACGAGCCTAAAGCCTGCATTCGCCGCTCCCCTACCCAGGCAAAAACAGGAAACTGAGGGTGCGGTTTTACCCGGGCCATCTCTTCCGGAGGCATTTTTTCCCGCACGTTCTGAGGAATCTGGATATATTCCCGGAATTTATTCCACTCCTGCTGGTAATCTACAATCATGGCCGCGGGCAGGCCCGCCGGTACCTGCTGGCCGGCGCGGCCGGTGTCAATGTACGGCGCCAAAACCTGAAAAGGAGCGTTATCCACCCACTCTTCCTCCAGGGGATGGCTTAATTCAACAGCGTAGTATGCCCCGCCATCCCTGATGCGCACCCAATGATCCCCCTCAACGAAGCACTCCAGGATGCTCTCCAGAAGCGCAGCCAGGCCGTACGCCAGGAAGACATCGGCGAAAGTACCGGTGCGCTTATCGACGTAATAAACAGACTGGTACACTTTCCTGGTTCACCCCCTTCCGCCCATGGCTTTTTGGTCCGCCAGGCGAAGCATCCTGACGAGTAGAAAATAGGCCAACAGTTCGTCCTGTGAATCAAGTTGTACCAACAGGCCGGTAACCGGCCGGGAGTTTTTACTTATTTCCAGCGCTGCAGCGGCCTTCTCTTCAGCACCAAGACCCCTCAGCAGCAGGGCTAAGGTCGGCCGGGCGGCCGGGTGCAGGGCAAAGCTTTGATAGCCGTCCGCCCGGGGCGAATGGTGCCGGGCGATGGCAGTAAAAAGCGCCCTAAATAGTTTAAAATGGGGGTCGTTTTTTCCCGGCGCGCCGAGCAACTGGTAAATGACCTTATGCGTCGCCACTGCCCCCTCGGCGGCGTGCGGCGGACGGGCGCCCGGCATCTGTACTTTGACAGCCTGACGGAGAGGGTCGCCGGGATCGTAGTCAGTATGGGCGATCATGAAGTCCTCCTCCACCGGTGCTCCGATCCGCCGCTGCCATTCGTGAGCCCATCCCTGCCAGCGCCGGTCCATTTTGCCAACGTCGTGCAGCGCAATAGCCAGCCGAACGGCGTATTCGAGTGATCCCGCGCGCAGCCCCATCCGGCGCTCCAGCCGGTCGGCGGCGTAAGCCAATTCCCTGGTCAACTGCGCGTGGTAGACGTCGAGCATCTTTTCGACATGCTGCTGGTAGCTTTCCCGGCTGTATCCCCATTGCCGCCCTTTCTCCCGCTCGCCAGGGACAACACTTCCGGGCGGCGACTGGAAATCTCCGCCGGGGGTAAAACAAAAGCCTTCCTCGGAATTATATTGAACCAAAAGAGGGTTAACCACGAAAACAGAAGAACGCCGGACTTGTTGCTGATCCTCAGCGGGAAGCCACTCGAAGCAAGCAGGCCGGTCGTCGCCCTCACTTTCCTCCCTTTCCTGCGGATATTTGAGCAACCAGGAAACCTTTTCGTCGGGCAGCCCTTCGGCACGCCATTTAGCCAGTTGCCCGGAGAGCGTTCCGAAGAACAGCGAAAAGCTCTCCAGAGCGTATGGATTCTCAATTTCGACGGGATTAGGGTGAACAAGAAGAGAAACGGAATCGTCGCTGCGAATTAGCTCTCTCGCCAGCCCCATCTCTTGCCAGCCGATGGCTTTGTGCATCTGTTTGCGGTGGGCATAGGCAGCCTGCTCCAGGTTGGCAAGCAGCATGGCGTCGAAATCGCCATGGACCAGATTGACTAAATGCTGCTCGGCGTGAAAATCCATGCTCTTTCCAGTAAAGAAATCCAGGGCCTCCCAGTTTTTCGCGCATAAAGCAGCCTGTTGACCGAGATAGGGTGCATAATTTGGCTCACCTTTTTTGTCCGAAGGAACCTGGTAGACGTAGACGTCGCCTTTTTCGGCTACAAAGCGGGCGCAGCGGCCGGCCCGCTGCAAAATGGCGCTGGCGGGGGCAATTTCCGTATGCAGCACCTCGCAAGATATATCCAGACCCACTTCAATCACCTGCGTGGCCACCAGGATGACACTCCCCGCCTTTTCCGCGTCCTTCCCAAACAGGCGGCGCACCTCGTCTTCTTTTTTACGCCGGTCCTCCTGAAGAAACCGAGAATGCAGCAAAATAACCCTGGTTTCTCCGTTGGCCCGGGAGGGAAGCAATTCTATTAATCTCCGGTACAGATCCTGAGCCCGTTCGACCGTATTGCAAATGGCAATGGAACGCTGACGGTGATGCCTCAAAACCTCTTCCGCAGTAAGTAATCCACAAACACGGTGGATTCTTCGCTCTTTCTCTTTTTGCGAAGGTATGCTTTTTAATTCCTCAGGCGAAACGGTAACCACTTCGGCATCCAGCAAAGCAGCCAGCCGGCCCAACATTTCTTTTGAAAAGGTAGCCGTCATTAAAAGAAAAGGCGTAATCCCCTTTAACAGGCGCAGCATTTCCAGGGTGGTGGGCAGGGTGGTTCCCGGATCGAGAAGGTGAAATTCATCAAAGACCAGGTAGGCAGCCACCACCGCTCCGGCATTCACATTTCCCTGGCGGAGACTCAACGAATAAGGGATGTTCAGGAAGCTGGAGAGAACCTGGTCGATGGTGGCAAAAGTAATTTCCGCTTCCAGTTGCGGATCGTCCTTTTGTTCCCCGGTTTGCAGGCGGGCGTCCAGATCATCCCCTTGCCTATTGTTCTTCAAGTCATTATAAAAACTCCGGGCCAGTACCCGCATGGGAACGCAGTAAAGCATTTTCCGGGGAAAATCAAGGCCTTCCCGGCGCGCCAAAAGATAGGGGAACAGCGCCGCCATAGTCTTTCCGGAACCGGTGGGAGACTGGAGAATGACGTTGCGCCCGTCCAGCAGGTATTCTGCAGGTCTCGTTTGAAAAGAGCCATATGGTTTTTGAACGCCAAATAGTCTGGCGAAGGCAGTTTCCACTGGTTAACACGCCTCCCGTTTCCTCCTACCCCCCGTTGTGCTCCCCCCACCACTCACCGACGAGCAGCGCCGCCAGCAGCCACGGCCAGGGGGTGCAGGTGCTGCGCAGCTGCAGAGTTTTGCCTGCGCTGTCAGGATCGTCGCCGCCGCCGGAAAAAAACGACCCCAGCACGCCTATGCCGAACAGCAACGCCCCAAAGCCGGTGAAGATCATCCAGAACCAGAAGGGCAGGCCTACCAAACAATGCAAAATGTAGGCTGCAATAGCTGCAAGGCCCGCCAGGGCACCAAACACGAACAAGACGACGGCAAGCAGCAAAGCCAGCAAAAAGATGAGGACTAACAGCAACGGGGACGCAACTGCCAACCCTGCGGCGCTCAGGACGATGCAGCCCAGGACCCGGCAAACCCACCAGAAATACCCTTGGACCCGCGCCTTTCGCGGTGGCCGCATAGTCTTTCCTCCCGGCGGGTCGTGATTCAAAAAAATCACCCGGCTTTCCAAAGCTCAAGCCCATTTCCCGCCTCGTCACCGGGCGAAAAACCAAACCTGGTTCTTCTGCCGGTTCGAGGAAACGACGACTTCAAGTGTTCTTTCCCGTTCTCCGGAACCGACCGGGAAAGTAGTAATTATTAATTTAACAAATCACACTGCAACAGGCGATCAGTGAATTCGACTCAGGAAAAATTTTTTTCGCAGACATTTTCATAGACGCTAACCATCTTCCGGATCTCCTCCGCCACGTCCCGCCGCAAGCTCTCCGGGGCCAGCACTTCGGCGTGGCTGCCGTAGCTCATCACCCAGCGCCTGACTTCCGCCAGGCCGCCGGTGCGAAAGCGCAAAAGCAGGCCGCCGTCCGGCATCTCTTCGCTTTCCTGGGTCGGGTGCCAGCGCCGCTCCCGGATGTAGCGGGCCTGGTAGGCGTCGAACCGGATCACCACTTCCACGGGTTCGTCGCCCCGCTCCGCCTGAAAAGCCTGGGCCAGCCACTTTTCCACCGAAAAATCCGGGTCCCGCCGGAAGCCGCGGGGCAGCAGTGTCCACCGTTCGACGCGGCCGGCGTGAAAGGTACGCATTTCCCCCCGCAGGTGGTCGAAGGCGATCAGGTACCAGTCGCCGCGCAGATTGCACAGGTGATAAGGCTCCACCACCCGCGTCTGCCGGGCGTCGCGGCTGGCCGTGTAGTATTGGATTTCCACCTGGCGGCAATTCTGGATGGCCCGGTGCAGGTCCAGGAGCAATTCTTCCTTTACCGTGACCACTGGCGGGGCGGCAACCACGTAGCATGCGCGCAGCTCTTCCAGGTCCACCCGCACCTGCCCTTTTAAACCCGCCGTAATTTTCTCCACCGCCGAGCGCAGCGGCGCCTCGAAGGCGGTGCCCAGGTAGCGCCGGGCCACTTCCACGCTCAAGAAAAAGGCCAGCAGTTCCCCCTCCGTCACCAGCACCGACGGCAGGGCCCAGTTCGGGTCCGTGTAATACCATCCCCCGCGCCGGTGATCGTAAGCCAGCGGGGCCCTCAGACGCTCCAGCAAAAACTGCCGGTCCTGGTAAATGGTGCGCTCGCTGACCTCCAGTTCGCGGGCCAGCCGGCAGGCGTTCGGATAGTTCCCGGCCCGGATCTGCCGGTCGATTTCGAGAATTCTTTCCAGTTGCTGGCGGGCGGACATCGCAGCCCCCCTTTCCCTTTGTTCAGCCCCTAGTGTCCAGCCGGCTTATTTTGCTAAGACAACCGTCATCTTCATTAATTGCCGTATTTATCCTTCAATTATCCGTATTCTTCGACATATGTTAAGAAAGTTCCTTCCGGAAGATTGCCTTATTGCACAATTTTTCTAATATTTTTTGGTTGCCGGATTAAAAGAAGGCTACGGGGATATCGAGGTTTCTCAGCAGCTCCGTGCGCACAAATCGGGTGACGATTTCCTTTTCCCTGGCCGTGACCCGGTCGCGGCCGGGGATGACGTGCACGGTAACGTAGGCCAGGCAAAAGGGTTCGTCGGCCGCCGGCCGGTACTGGGCCAGCACCCGGTAGCGGGTGGGCTCCTTCTCGACGTTGTACGGCCGGCCGGGAAGAAAAAAGGACGAAACCACTTTTTCGTCCTGAATTTCGTAAACTCCCCAGTCGTACGAATATCTCATTAAGATCCGGCTCCTTCACTATTGCTCATTAATCATTGCCCGCGTCCATTTGCCTTGCCGGGGGAGACCGGCAGGGATACCGGCTGAAGGGGGTTTTAACCTGCCAGCAAGGCAGCAATAATCCCCTCGAAACTTGCCGCCGGGCGGGAAGCAAACCAGTTGCCCAGCGTCGGCCGGTTTTTTATTTTTCATCCCCATCCGCTGCGTCAACTATCACCCGCTCCGGCCGGGTATAAATATTTAGGCGGTTTCCCCGGACAAAACCAACCACGCTTATGTTCAGGTTTTCCGCCATGCTCAAGGCAAGATCAGTAGGCGCCGCTCGAGAGACAATCAGCGGTACCCCGGCCCTGGCCGCTTTAATAATTATTTCGGAAGAAATGCGGCCGGAAAGAAAGATGATTTTATCCCGGAAGGACGTGCCGTTCAGAAAAGCCCGTCCCAGGATTTTATCAACGGCATTGTGCCGTCCGATATCTTCGTAAAAATAAAGGATTTCCCGGGGCGTACAAAGGGCCGCGTTATGGGCGGCGCCGGTGGCTCGAAAAGTCGTGCTCCGTTTTTCTCTTTCTTCGTTTAACATTTTAATCTGGCCAAGTGTTACCGTAAAATCTGTCAAATCTGTCTCTAATGGTTTCAAGCCGGCATCGTTTTTGAAATAGAACGTAGCACGGCCCCGGCCGCAGCAGGAGGCGAGGCAGCGTTTTAAGAAGAAGGATTCAACCGGAGTGAAGCGTGAAGTTTCAACCCAGACCAGGCCCTCCTCCGGCAACACTTTGATGTCCAAAAGTTCCTTTCGGTCGGCGACTATTCCTTCCGCGAATAAAAAACCGGCCACCAAAGCGTCGATGGCGGAAGGCGAGCAAACGATAGTGACAAATTCCTGCTCGTTTAAAAAAATGGTAATTGGAACCTCTTTGACTACCTCGTCCTCAGCACATTCCGTTAAATGGCCCCTTACTCTGACAAGCGGCACTCTGGATGTTAAAGTATCCTGTTGCTTGTCCAACTCGCCTACCCTCACTTGCTAAAATCTTTTTCAAGAACGGACGCCAATGAACATACGATTGAAAAGAGTTCGAACAATGAATTTAAATGGATTTAGCCCAGCAGCTTTTTTAAGGCCGGCACCGCCTGCCGCGCCGCTGCTTCGCCCTGCCTGATGCAATAGGGGATTTTGCCGAAATCCCAGGGTGCAACGTCCTTTAAAACCGGCTGAACAAGCAGGTGGGCAAACCGGGCAAGCTTATCCCGGGTTACTTCCGAACCGATGATCTCCAGGGACTGGCTCAGCAGCTGCACGATGTTCCGGATGTCTTTGTACGGTTCTCCGTCGTAGCCGACGTCCACCCCCACCACTACGTCCGCTCCGAGTAAAGACAAGGTTTCCACCGGGACGTTTTCCTTCAAGCCGCCGTCGACCAGCAGGCGGATGCCGATCCTTTTCGGCTGAAAGACACCGGGCACGGCGCAGCTGGCCACCACCGCCGGGGCCACCGGTACGCCCCGGATAAACACGATATCCTCCGGCGGTGCGGGGAAGTAGGCGTCCTGATCGGTAAAAACCACCCTGGTCCCTGTGTTGATGTCCACCGCCACAATCGCCAGAAAAGTTTTTAAATCCCGGAAAGCGGTCCGCTGAAAAGTATCTTCCAGCCAGTGCTCCATCCTTTTGCCGGAAACCAGGCCGAGGGGGGCCCGGGGAAGCAGCGGCAGGCGCAGAAAATCGAAAACAATTTTGGCGATCATCGCCCCCAGGTTCACCACGGTGGAGCAGGGGTCGTAAAAAACAGCCGGCCGCAGCCGCAGGGCAAGCTCTTCGATTTGACCGGGGCTCCAGCCGGCGCAAAAAAGGGCCGCCACAATGCTCCCCGCGCTGGTGCCGGCCACCAGGTCCGGCCGCAGGCCTTCCCCGGCCAGCACCTTTAAGACGCCGATGTGCGCCGCTCCCCGCAAAAAACCGCCGCCGAGGGCCAGCCCCCACTTTTTTCTTCGGAACATGGAGAAGTCACCAGCCTTAAAAGCAGACAATACCTGGAAAAAGGTGGCTATTTTAATCTATGATTTTAGTCCTTCGGCAGAGCGTCACCTTATTTTACCATACCAGGAAGGAAAAATCCACCGAAGATAAATTTAATTTCCAAAGGGATCTTCCTGCAAATGATCCAATTTGGATATGATATGATTATGATATAATATGGTAAATTGGCTTTGAACGGAAAAGCTTGGGGATAATTCCCGGTCCCTATCTTCTTTGCGTTCCCGGCGGCTAAATTTAAATTCGCCCGGGGAAATCGAAAGGGCCGGAAAAGGGTTGGTGGGTTTGCACAGCGGGTTATTGCCGATGTTGATTACCGTTGGGGGAGCCGTTTGGGTTTACTACGTACTGACCGTCCAAAAGGGGCTGTCCGAAACCTTCGGAATGGCGGCGGGCGTGGTTGTCGCCATAGTTCTGGCGGCTTTTTTCGCCAAACTCAAAAGAAGGGAAGAAAAGGAAAGGAGCGAGAGGGAAAGGAAAGGGGAAAGAAGAAAAAGCAAAAAGACCAGGTGAAGCACCGTTTTTAAAAATGCTGTCCCCGGAAAAGGGAGCAACCCCCCAGCGCTTGTAGAGAAGCCGCCGGCCCGCCGTAATCCACCGGTACCTTCTGACTTGCCAAAGGCGGCGCTGCCAGGCCGATTAATAATTCCCGCAAAAGATGATAAAAAACCCCCGCCAACGCCGGGGGTAACCCTCAGCAGCGCCCGGGTGCCGGGCAGGCACCGGGTCTGCTCACTCCAACACCCGCCCGTAACCGGCTCCCGATTCGTATTTAACTTTAACGCTTGGAGTACTGCGGAGCCCGGCGGGCTTTCTTTAAGCCGTACTTGCGCCGTTCTTTCATGCGCGGGTCGCGGGTAAGAAACCCGGCACGCTTCAAGGCAATGCGCAGGTTCGGATCGGCCTGCACCAGAGCCCGGGCGATCCCCTGCCGCAAAGCCCCGGCCTGCCCGCTGACCCCGCCGCCATGAACGTGGGCGAAAACGTCAAAACGGCCGGCCGTCCCGGTAATTTCCAAAGGCTGCAGGGCCTGCATTTCTAATATTTTACGGCCGAAATAACGGCCGATTTCCCGATCGTTAATCATTACCCTGCCCTCGCCGGGGACAAGGTAAACTCTGGCTACGGCGTTTTTCCGCCGCCCGGTACCGTAAAAATTCACCTTCGGCACTTCCACACCTCCCAAAAATGGTCTTCAGTCGTCGGACGACAGACGTCAGACGTTAAAAAATACGACGAACTTCGATTAGACAAAATGACTGGAAAGGAAACTCTTTTGCATGTTGCTGCCAGATAGTCCTGCGAAGCCTCAATTAAGCGCTAGAACGGCCAGACTTCCGGTTTCTGAGCCTGGTGGGGATGGTCCGGACCGCGGTAGACCCGCAGTTTTTTGGCCATCGCCGACCCCAGCCGGTTGTGCGGGAGCATGCCGATGACTGCTTTCCGGACGGCAAACTCGGGTTTATCCTGCATCAACGTGGCGTAGTTCGTTGTCTTCAGCCCGCCGGGGTAGCCGGTATGGCGGACGTAAAGCTTTTTCTGGAGCTTGTTGCCCGTAAGAAGGACTTTATCGGCATTAATAATAATCACGTGGTCGCCGGTATCGACGTGGGGGGTAAACCGGGGTTGGTGCTTGCCCCTTAAAATCCGCGCCGCTTCCGCTGCCAGGCGCCCCAGGGACTTCCCCTTGCCGTCGAGAACGTACCATTTCCGCTCAGTCTCGCCGGGCCTGGCCATATATGTCCGCTGCAAATCGAAAACCTCCTTCCTGCCGCCAGATCTGGAAGACAGTTAAAAAGAAAAAATTTCTGGGGGCTTAATTATGTTTCCCCATATTTCAAGCGGAAAAATTTTTTTTCCAAAAACACGTTGATATTTTAATACAGCGGCCGGTTCGTGTCAAGCACCGCCCCGAAAAAGCCCCGAAAAAGTTGTGATCGGCAGCCCTGCCGGAGGCCGGGTTTTCCGGAAGTGGTCTCGCGCACCTTTTCCCTGGTTTACCCCCTGGATTCAACCGGCAAGGGTCCGCAAAAAATCCGCGATGGCTTGATTGACCGGTTCCGGCTGCTCCCACATCACCATGTGGCCGGCGCCGGGGATGACCGTCAGGCGGGCCCCGGGAATGTTCGCCTCCAGGTAACGGGAATATTTAACCGGCGTAAGCGCATCGTCTTCCCCGCAGACTACCAGCGCCGGGGCCTTGATTTCCTTGACGCGGTCCATGACGTCAAAACGGTCGCAGGCCAAAAAATCGTTGTAGCGCACCTGCGCGGGGGTAAGCAGGTATTCCTGCTCGGCTTCCTGCACCACGGCCGGCGGGGTTTTGGGAGAATAGGCATAGCCGCGCAGCGCCGCGCTCTTTTCCGGGTCCTGCGCCGCCTCCAGCACCGCCGGGGCCACCCGCAGCCGGGCGCCGGTGCCCGCCAGGATCAGACCCTTTAAATCGTCGGGGTAGTTAAGGGCAAAGGTCATGGCCACCGCGCCCCCCATGGAATGTCCCGCCAGCACCACCGGCGCGCCAAAAACCACCCGCGCGAAATCCCGGATAAAACGGGAGTACTCCTCGATCGTCCGGGCGCCCGCGCCCGCCGAGCGGCCGTGCCCCGGTAAATCCACGGCCACCTGGCAAAAGCCGGGCACCCGGACCCGCAGCTGGTTTTTCCAGACGTAACCCGTCCCGCCGGAACCGTGAATATAAATTACCGCCGTTGGCGAAATTCCCGCTTCTTCTCCGCTTATTTCGTAGCTAATCTGCAGCCCGTTGACAAGCGCTTCCGGCAAGTTCCGCCTCCCCCTTCGCGGCCGTTTGGTTTTTCGCTTTCCGCCCAAATCTTCCGGATAGTTGTGAATAGTTGTTAATTCTACCTCGAAAAGCCGATCTCCTCTTTCCCCAATATTAAATTTTCATAAAATAATAGCTAATCTCTCATCCCCCGGATAATCGCTTCCGCCATTTCCATCGTGGAGGCGGTTCCGCCCAGGTCGTAGGTAACGGTCTTACCTTCCCGGAGCGTTTGCGCCAGCGCCCGGTGGACTTTTTCGGCGACCGCCGGCGCGCCGATATGCCGCAGCATCATCACCGCCGAGAGGATCATGGCGGTGGGGTTGACCCTGTTCATCCCCGCATACTTAGGGGCGCTGCCGTGCACCGGCTCGAAAATGGCGATGTCCGCGCCGATGTTGGCGCCGGGGGCCACGCCCAGGCCGCCCACCAGCCCGGCGCAAAGGTCCGAGATAATGTCGCCGTACAGGTTGGGCATGACCAGCACGTCGTAGAGCTCCGGCTTTTGTACCAGCTGCATGCACATGTTATCCACAATCCGGTCTTCAAACTCGATCTGGGGGTATTCGGCGGCAACCTCCTGTGCCACCTTTAAAAACAGCCCGTCGGTGCATTTCATGATGTTCGCCTTGTGGACGGCGGTCACCTTCCGGCGGCCTTCGCGGACGGCGTAATCAAAGGCGAAGCGGACGATCCGCGCGCACCCCTTGCGGGTAATGATTTTAATGCTTTCCGCGGCGTCCTCCCCCACCATGTGCTCCACCCCGGCGTAAAGGTCCTCCGTATTCTCCCGCACAACCACCAGGTCCACGCCGGCGTAGCGGGATTTGACCCCGGCGTAAGTTTTGGCCGGGCGCAGGTTGGCGTAAAGGTCAAACTCCTTGCGCAGGGCCACGTTAATGCTGCGAAAACCCGAGCCCACCGGGGTGGTCAAAGGACCTTTCAAGGCGACTTTGTTCCGGCGGATGGAAGCCAGCGTCTCTTCGGGAAGCAGGGTGCCGTATTCTTTCAGGGCGTTTTCCCCGGCCAGAACGACCTCCCACTCCACCGGGGCGCCGGCGGCGGCCAGCACGGCTTTGGTCGCCTCCGTAATCTCCGGGCCGATGCCGTCGCCGGGAATTAAGGTGATTTTGCGCAACTCTGTCTTTCCCCCTCTTTGCGGTAATCAGAATAAACCTTTAAGTTGCATATCACATTTTGGAGAAGAGGTCAAGGGAGAAAAAGCGAAGCCTCCGTTAAGGGCCGGACAATATTTTGAGGCCACATTTTCATTCGCCCCTGGACGAAAAGCACGGCTCCCCGCAAGGGCATCCCCCGCGCCCGCAGCTGTAGAAAGCGCTCCAGACCCCTGGTCAGCGCTTCCTCCACGGCCGCTTCACCCAGCCTGCCCACCCGGCGGGTAACCAGGTGGCCGCGGATGTCGGTAAAATAGTCGATTTCTTCCGCCCGGCACCTTTCCACCGCCGGGTCGTCGCAATTGGTCGCATTGGCGACGGCGGTGGCCGCGGCGTCGGCCAGGGAAGAATCGGCCGCCAACACCGTCACGGCGGAAGCCACCCCCTTAGTAAGGCTCCGCCCGCCCAGGCCGCTGGTGGCCAAACCGCCGATCCCCCGGCCGGGCAGGATGTGGATAACGTGGGTAACCCGCCCTTCCGCCAGGTCCCGGACAATCCCCACGCGCAAAGGGGGATCTTCCTCCCGCCGGAACAGGGAGATGTCCCCGCCGTTGTTGACCACCGCGTGATCCGCTCCGGCTGCGCAAACCGCTTCCTTGACCAGGTCCGCAATCGTCCCCGCTACGGCGGCCATGGGCGTAAAATCAGGTTCCCCCAACATGCGGACGGCTTTAATCATCCGGCGGAGCACTTCCGGAAAAGGAGCGTCGTCCGCTGAAGCGATCTCTGCCACGGCGCGCCTGGCAACCTGCAAAAACGGCGGGGCGGCCAGTTCCTCCAGCACTGCCACGGCAACTTCCGCCCCTTTGACCAACGCTTCCGGAAGGGGTTTACCCTCCCTGTAAGCTTCAATGGTCATGGTAACGGGGCCGTAATCAACAATTACCTTCCCCGGTTTTAAGAACCGGTATGGCAATTCACTCAATAAACTCACCCATCCAAACCTTCATCGAACGATCAAATCTATTCACGTTTAGAAATATTTTGGCCGCTTTGTTAAAACTCCAACCCACCCGCCTGATTGCTTTTTCCTGCCGCATACGCAAAAGTTACTAAGGGCTTCGGGCTGCCCTACACCGCCACCGCCCGGTCGAGGGCAAAGAAGTAAAGATATTTTTCCCGCACCGGCCGGCCTAAAATTTTTTGGGCCGCCCGGGCGTAAAGGGCCAGCTGCGGCCGGTAGCGGTCCGTCGCCGCCGGCAGTTCGTCTTCCGTCAACCGGTCGGTTTTGTAATCAATGATGACCAGGCCGTCCTCCTCCACCAGCAGGCAGTCGATTGTCCCCTGGAGGAGGACGGTTTCCTCCGGGGGCACCCGGCCGGCCGTTTCCGGGTACAGCTCGGGCACCGGCAGGCCCAGGGTGAAGGGCACTTCCCGCCAAAGCCGGCCGTTTTTCGCGGCGGCCAGCACCCGCCGGCCCAGCTCACCCCGCCAGAAGCGGGCGATTTCCGCGGGGCGGACCAGCCGCCGCTCTTCCGGGCGCAGGATTTCCCGCGCCACAAGGGAAGCCAGATGGCGCCGGACGGCAGCTTCGTCCGGGGGCGAAGCCAGCTCCAGGGTTTGCATGACCAGGTGAACCGCCCGGCCCCGTTCGGTTCCGCCGGGGTGTTCCCCGGCGTAAAAGGCGGGAAGGTCAAACCCCGGCGGCAGCTCGCTTTCTTGTAAAACATCTTCCCGCCACCCGGCGGCGGGCATTTCTTCACCGCTTTGCTCCGCCAGTTCCTCCTGCCGGTGCCGCCACTCGGTAACCGTCACCTTGGAAGGAAGGGCCGCCAGTTCCCGGTGGGGATACGCCCAGAAGAGCCGGCGGCGCAGTTCTTCGTCCCCGGGCAGGGCCGCCGCTCCCTCCGCCCGGCCTGCTTCCCGTTCCTGTTTTTCCTGTTCCTGCAGCCAGGCGGCGGGCAGCGGCGCCAGGCCGGCCAGCTGCCGGGCCGGGAGGGAGTCCTGCCCTTCCTCTTTCCTGGCAGCGGCGCTCCACAAGCGCTCCAGGGCCGCCGCCGGCCAAAGGTGCACCCGGAGAAATTCGTTTCCGGCCGCCGCCATCTCTTCCCCGGCGGACAATCCGGCCAGATCCGGGTGGCTCCACAGGGCCGGGCCCAGCCAGTCCAAAAAGGACCCCGCCCCGGTCAGCAGCGGGATGCTTAAAGGACCCTCCGGCGGCGCCGCGGCCGCCCGGCTCCGCCACTGCTCCACCTGCCGGCCCAGCCGGCGCACCGCCGCGGCCAGAATCAGCCGCTCCCGGGCTCTGGTCAGGGCGACGTAGAGCAGGCGCATCTCCTCGGCCAGGGCTTCCCGGCGCAGGCGCTCCCGGATCACCCGGTGCAGCACGGTAGGGTAGCGCACCCCCCGCTCCAGGTCCGTCACCACCGGGCCGCAACCCAGCTGCCGGTGCAAAAGAAAACTCCGGGAGAGATCCTGTAGGTTGAACCGGCGGCCCAGGCCGGCGACCACCACTACGGGAAATTCCAGCCCCTTGGCCCGGTGCACGCTCATGATCCGGACCACGTCTTCGTTTTCCCCCAGGGAGCGGGCGGCGTCCAGGTCCCCGCCTTCCTCCCGGAGCTGTTCGATAAAGCGCAGGAAGCGGAACAGCCCCCGGTAAATGGTCCCTTCGAAGCGCCGGGCCCGGTCCACCAGCGCCCGCAGGTTGGCCTGGCGCACCGCCCCGCCGGGCAGGGCCCCCACCAGGTCATAGTAGCCGGTCTGCCGGTAAAGCTCGGTGAGCAGTTCGGCGGGCGGCAGGCGCCGGGCCAGCTCCCGCCAGCCTTCCAGCCGCTCCAGGAAGCGGCGCAAAGCCTGCGCCAGCTCCGGAGCCACCCCGGGCGGCCCCTGGGCGGCCCGGCGCACGGCGGTGTAAAAATCCCCTTCCGGGCAGGCCAGGCGGATCTCCGCCAGCCGGGCCGCGTTCAGCCCCGCCAGGGGCGAACGGAGCACCGCCGCCAGCGGGATGTCCCGGCGGGGGTTGTCGATCACCTGCAGGGCGGCCAGCACCGTCTCCACCTCCGGGGCGGCAAAATACCCCCCGCTGCCGTCGGCGTAAACCGGGACGCCCAGGCGGCGGAACTCTTCCACGAACACACCGACCCGCCCCTTTAAAGAGCGCATCAGCACCACCACGTCCCGCCAGGCAACGGGACGGTATTCCCGCCTATCCTGCTCTTGATGGTAGACCCGGAAGCCCTCCTCCGTCACCAGCCGGCGAACGGCTTCCGCCACCCAGCGGGCCTCCAGGCGGACCAGGTCCAGTTCCTCCGGCTCTTCTGGTTCCGGCCCCGGCCGCCCCGCCCTGGGGATAAACCCGGGCGGTTCCCCGCCGTCGTTTACCTCCCCGGAAAAAGCCGCGGCCGGTGTCTCTTCCCCGTTTTGCCCGCCGGGCAACCCCCCGGACAAAAGTGTTTCCGGCGGCGCGTAATCCAGCAGGTGGACCTCCACCGGCCCGCCCGCATTTCCCGCCGGACATTCCGGGTAACCGGCCCGGCAGTTCAGGCGCGCCCGCTCGTCGTAGTCCAGTTCGGCCGCCCGCCGGGTCATCAGCCGGCTGAAGACGTAGTTCACCGTTTCCAGGATTTCGCGGCGGCTGCGGAAGTTGGCGGAGAGGACCGTCCGGCGGCCGGGAGCCGGTCCGGATGCCGATTCTACGTCCAGATCGGCGTAAGCCCGGCAGCAGTTTAAAAACACCTGCGGGTCCGCCAGCCGGAAGCGGTAGATGCTTTGCTTCACGTCCCCCACCAAGAAACGGTTGTCCCCCCGGGAGACCAGCTCCAGGAGGGCTTCCTGGACGCCGTTGATGTCCTGGTACTCGTCCACCAGCACTTCCGCAAAAAAGTTCCGGTACTCCCCGGCCACGGGGGAAGGAAGGAGGGGGGCGGCGGGGTCGTCCGGCGTTTTTTCGGCCCAGGGGGAACCCTCGCCGTTTGCCGCCAGGATGGCCAGGGCATCGTGCTCCAGGTCGGCGAAATCGGCCACGGCCCGCTCCCGCTTGGCCTGCCGGTAGGCCCGGTCAAACCTTAAGGTCGCTTCCACCAGCGCCTGCACCTGCGGAGCCGCCCGGGCCAGATCAAGGGCCACCTCCTCCGGGGAACGGGCAAAATGCTCCGCCAGCAGGCCGCCCACGCGCTCCTTGACCTGCCCCCGCAATTGCCGCACCCGCTTTTTCACCTCTTCCGCCGCCTCGCCCCGGGCGATCCGGGGCAGGTCGCGCAGGTGCCGGCCTTCTTCCAGGGCTTTTTTCAAATCGAAAAAGCCTGCCGAACCCCTCTGCGCCATCTCCAGCCAGGCCTGCACCCGGGCTAAATCCTCCGCCAGCACGGGTCCGTACTGCTTTGGCCCGCCGGCGCCGGCGGCCAGGCGGGCGGCTTCGGCCAGGGCATCCCGCCAGCCTTCCAGCTCCAGGCACAGCCAGTCCCGCCACTCCCCGGACCAGGGCTGTTCCTCCCAGGTCCGGGCAGGGGCTTCGGCCAGAACGGCAGCCGTCCGGTTCAGCCAGGCCCGCGGCCGGGGCAGACTGCGGGCAAAATCGTAGAGACGCAAGATCAGCTCCGGCAGCTCACGATCGCTGCCGTGGCGGTCCGCCAGGGCCCGGGCCAGGTAGAGAAAAGGTGCTTCGGGCGGGGCGTCCCGGTGCTCCTCGTAACATTCTTCCAGCACGTCCGCCAGCACTTCCAGGCGCAAAAGGGAAGCCTCGTTTTCATCCATCACCCGGAAGCCCGGGTCCAGGCCCAGCAGGTAGAAATGGCGCCGCACCACCTGGGCGCAGAAGGAGTGCAGAGTGCCGATGGAAGCGCGGGGGGCCAGGAAAAGCTGGCGCTGCACCCGGGCGCTGCCCGGCTGTTCCTGCAGGGCGCGGGCCAGGGCGGCGGTGATCCGCTGGCGCATTTCTGCTGCCGCCGCATCGGTAAAGGTAACCACCAGCAGCCGGTCCACGTCTACCGGCTCCTTTTCGTCCAGCAGCCGCCGGACGATTCGCTCCACCAGGACGGCGGTCTTCCCCGACCCGGCGGCGGCACTGACCAGCAGGTTCCCTCCCCGGGTGGCGATGGCCTTTTCCTGTTCGTCAGTCCAGCGTATAGAGGACAAATCCTGCGCCCCCTCCCTCTTCCGCTCTCTCTCCCGCTCCCTTTCCCCGGGCGGCGTACTCCGACAGGCGCCGCCGCAGGGCCGTTTTATCGATTTGCGGGCTCCGGTAGCGGTTTTCCGGCAGCCAGAGGTCGAAGCGGCAGACCGGCCGGTAGACGCAATAAGCACAGGCGCCGGCGGGACCCAGGCGCACAGGCGCGATATCCACGCGGCCGGCCAGGATGTCCCCGGCGGCCCTGCGCAGGAGCGTTCCCAAAAGGTCAATCAGCACCTGGAATTCGGCGGGCGTGTAGACGGACTGGAGCTGCTGCCGGGATGGGCTGCCGTCTTTATTGAGCCTGGCCGGGATCAGCAGGGACGACGTCCCGGCGGCAAGGCCGGAATCAAACAGGGAGTACAGTTCGGGGCCGTGATCCACCAGCCAGCCGGAGAGTTTAAATTCTTTCAGCCACTCCCGTTCCAGTTCCTCCGGCGCAAGCTCCGGCTGGTCCAGCCGGAGAACGGGCCGCTGGACGGGGAAGTAAAAGGCGCCGGCCGGCTGCACCGGCTGCCGGTAGCGGCGGCACAGGGAGGCAAAGTGCGAAGTCGCCGCCCATAAATAGACCAGCAGCTGAAGCTGGGCTCCGGCCAGCACCCCGGGCAGGTCAAGGCGGCTGCGGCCGGACTTATAGTCGATCACCCGCAGGTAAAGGCACTCCCCGCCGCGGCCCAAATCCACCCGGTCGATCCGCCCCACCAGGCTTAAGGTTACTTCCCCGTCCAGAGCCAGTTCCAGGGGGGGCAGGATGAGCCGCGGCCAGAAGGGAAGGGCGGCCGCCCCCCCGGCGGGCAGCTCCCGGGGCGGGATCTTTTCCCGGGGGCCGAAATATACTTCCAGGGCGGCCGGGCGAAAACCGCTCTGCCGCATCTGCCGGGCGAGCGCCCGGGCGGAGTCGCCGACCCGCTCCAGGAGCCGCTCCTTTTGCCGGCGCAGCCTGGCGCTGGAAAGCAGGATCTGGTTCTGCAGCCGGGGGGCCAGACTCTCCACCACTTCCGTGCAGATCCGGTCGATCTCCTCTTCGCCCAGTTCCTCCCAGGCGGGGCCGTTTTGCTGAACTTCCGTCACAAAGCGGCGCAGAGCCTCGTGATAAAGCTGGCCGGTATCCGGCGGGGCGACCTCGTAGACCGCCCGCTCCTCCAGTCCCAGCCCATAGGCCAGGAAATGGGCGAAGGGGCACTGGACGAACCGCTCCAGCCGGGAGACACTGCTAGTCAGCACCCGCCCGCCGGACGGCCGCGGCCGGCTCCAGAGCTGGCGGCCCAGCTCACGCCCCAGGGGCGGCTCCAGGTTGCGGAACAGCAGGCCGGCCGCCAACGCCGCCAGCCTTTCCCGCCACTCCTCGCTTTCCAGCAGCAGGTTGTACACCCGCCACCACAAGGGGTGCACGGGGCGGCCCCAGGAAGCCTCCCGGAAGCGCAAGCCCAGGCGGGGGAGCAGACCGGCCGGGTGCTCCACGTATTCCGCGTCTTCCGCCCCGCCCGGGGGGTCGGCGGCCAGGAACCGGGCTTTAAGCCCCGGCAGCAGATCCCGCACCCGGCGGACCACCGGCGAGGGGGTGACGGCCCGCCCCTCGTCGTCCCCCAGCGGGTAGCTTAAGTAAAGGCTCCCGCCGGTCCGGGTAAGGGCCTGGTAGATGAGAAATTGCTCCTGGTGCAGACGGTCGACGGTGCCGGCGGGCAGCTCCCGGTTTTTTTGCGCCAGCCGGCCGGCCAACTGCTCCCGCTCCTCTTCGGTAAACACCCCGGCGGGACGGATGCGGGTGGGCAGGGCCCCCTCGGTAAGGCCGGCCAAAAAGAGCGCCTGCAGGTCCCGGGGCGGCCGGGAACGGTCCAGGCTGCCCACGGTCACCGCGTCCAGCACGGGCGGGATCAGGCTCAAGCGCGCGGCCTCCAGACCCGCGTCCAGCACGGCGCTCAATTCCGCAGCGCTCAATTCC